>NZ_JBFFKR010000052.1:0-17018 GCF_041555295.1 Ancylomarina sp.
AGATTAGCCGTGGGTTCATCAGCAAGGACAAATTGAGGTCTGGATGCCAATGCTCTGGCTACAGCCACCCGCTGTTGCTGTCCTCCAGAAAGCTGAGATGGTCGATCATTCACACGGTCTCCCAAACCAACTTCATTAAGAAGCTGTTGAGCACGCTGTCGCCTTTCAGTCTTACTTTGACCTTGCAGTTGAAGGATAAACTCTACATTTTCGATGGCTGTAAGTACTGGAATCAAGTTATAGGACTGAAATACAAAACCAATATTTTTTAAACGAAAATCGATTAGCTGACGAGAAGACAGGCTTGCAATATTTTTCTGGTCGATGATGACCTCTCCTTCAGAAGGCACATCAATTCCTCCCAAGATATTCAACAGGGTCGTCTTCCCCGAACCAGAGGGGCCTACAATGGCGGCAAACTCACCCTTTTCAAAACTCAATGCTATGCCATTCACGGCATATACAGGCACTTTGGTTTCAGTGTACACTTTCCGGATATTATTTACTTCGATAACTGCCATTTTAATCCAATTAGAAATTGATAATTACAAACTATTTCCTATTCCATTCTCAGAGCCTTTGCCGGCTGGTAACGTAAAACTTTCCACGCCGGATAAACGGCTGCTCCAATTCCCATCCCCATAACCATGAAACCGATAATAAAATAGAATTTAGATTCCAGTTCGGGGTATACCTGTGATGCGTAGCCAACCGATTCGAATCCTTCAGCAAAAAGCCCCAAGTCGATGCCCGCATGATTAAAATATTCAATCAAAACAAAGCTAACACCTACACCTGCTATACCACCAACCAGGCAAAGGAATACACTTTCCAGAATGATCATTCGAAACACTCTGCCCCGATTCATACCTATCGCCATTAACATGCCCAATTCCCGAATTCTCTCCATCACAACCATTAGCATGGTATTCACAATAGCAAAACCAAGAGCCACCAAAATAATACTCATAAAAATGATAAAATACTCCGCCATAAAATCGGTTACCATGGCTAGGTCGGGCTGTATCTTTCGCCAAGTCAAAAACTGAAGTTCTTGATGGTTTTGCTGCAATTGTTTACTTAGCGTTTGAGCAAAATCCATATCTTTTAACCATAAAGCTAACTCGTTAATATGGTCATTCTGATATTCAGAAATTCGGACCAAATCGGATCGTTTAACGAACACTTGCCCCTGATCGAAGGCTGAATTATTGGTTTTATATATGCCTACAATGCGGAAAGCTCCACGAGCCAGTTCCCCTTCACGTGGTTGAAAAGTAAGAACAATCTTAGAGCGAAGCCGAACTTTCAATTTCCGGGCTAGTTTCTCTCCAATAATAATGGGATTACGTCTCCCTTCTAAATAAGAGCCCTCCACCAGGCTTTCATGAATTCGGGTAACCCTTCTTTCCTCATCCGGCTGAATGCCTAAGATCATAATTCCTGCTCCCGATTGAGCAGAACTAGCCATACCGGGTATTCTTAAACGGCTGCACACAGCTTCCACATCGGAAGAAATCATGAGTTTCTTTTGCAATTCTGCAGCATTAGGAATAACATACTGCATTTCGTAGTTCTCGGTAAACTTTGGATGATGAACCTGTATATGTGAGATCTCATTTTCAATGATGTTTTGCACTCTTTGGTTGATCATGCCATACATCATAGCCATTGAAAAGATACCACCCACCAAACCAAGACTAACCGAAATAATTACCACAAAGCTTCGCAGTTTGTTCCTCCAAATATTTCGCCAGGCTATAATTAAAAGCATATTCCGTATCTAGATTTAATCGTTCATATTTAATTTAAAACACTGGATATCATTTGCTTTTCAAAGCATCAGCAAGTTCGAGTTTTATCACCTTGAAAAAAGGATACAGTGCCGTTATCAGAGTGATTACCAACACCACGAGAGCTTGATTAAGATAAAATGAACTTTCCCATGCAAATGGTAAAATCGGTTCCACACCAAAGCTTTCGATACTGGCAGCAGCATCTCCAGTGAGTCGAATGGGGTTTAAATGATAATAGTAGATAAAAGGCATACTTAAAACTGACCCCAGAATAATCCCAATCAAACCCATCAGAAGGGTTTCTATTAAAACCACAAGGCCCAGTTTGAACTTTTGCATACCAACAGCTACCATCACCCCAAACTCCCGAATCCGCTCAATGGTCATCATCATGATGGTGCCCATAATGCCAAAAGCAATAATCATATAAAGAATGCCTAACATGATTTTCCCACTTGCATTATCCGATTCAATGATCTGAACCAAGTCCGGCATCATTTCTTCCCAGCTCATCACCTCACAAGATTGAGACAGAGCTTTTCTTATCTCATCTCTGGTTTGGTCAATCATTTTTGGCTTATGTCTGCCCAAAAGCACGACATAGGAGGTTAATCGTTTCTCGGTTCCAAAAAAAGTCTGACAATCTTCCAGATTCATATAAACCAACTGCTTATTAAGTTCAGGAGATGGAAAATGCAATATACCTTTCACAGCATACTTTCCGGCTGCACTTACGCCATGATAACCTTTACTAATCAGAACCAGAGTATCTCCAATTCCTAATTTCAGGTAAGAAGCCAATTTTTCAGCCAGCATGACTTTACCGTCTCCGGTTTCCAAATAGTTTCCTTCCACTATTTTCCTGGCAAGTCCGGTAAACTCATCTTCCTTTTCGGGAATAATACCTGTTAAAAGAGTGCCTTTAGTCACATTCTCGGAAGAAGCCAGAGCAAAGGACTCAAGCCTTGGAACCAGTCCTTCCACATTCTTCAGCCCGCTAATCTCTCCCACGTAAAATCGACTGGCATCCAAACTTTCGTCAATGGTTTTCTTATCCCAGTAATCGGCCCCATGAATTTGGATATAACCCGTATAGCTACCCACTACATTATCAACCATATTGGCATAGGAACCCAACTGCATGGATCGCATCACGAGGGCAAAAAACATGGCAAACAAAATAGAGGTTATCGTGATGATCGTTCTTCTTTTGTTACGCCATAAGTTGCGCCAGGCCATTATGATATAAATTATTCCCATATAATAACTGACAATTAAACTATATGATAATTCGGATTACCGAACCCGTTTCATATTCTGTTGACTAAAAAAGCTCTCTTTGATATCAATGTTAAATTTCACATTTCTGAACTCGAAAATGGTTTTATTCCCCTCCTTGTCCACAGGAACCATTTCCATTCGCGTAGGAATTTCCCGATCATCCATTTTACGAATATCGAACAGGTTCTCTACATTAATCAGGTATGAATCTTCGTCGTAGTATTCGGTTTTAAGGCGATGATAATCTTTCGTGCTGATCCACATTACCAGCTTGCCCCAAACCACAGGTGCCTCTTCTTTTGGATACATTGAAATTTTGTAACAAGCGTAGCCCCGAATATCTTCCAGCCCTGACAGCTCATGACTGTAATCTTTCAAAATTGAAGACTCCTTCAACAAATCGTCATTGGTAAAGTCGGATCCCATCCAGGATTGCATCATCATGGAAGGTGGAATTTTGATTAAGCGTTCGATAGAAGGAACCCAATTCCACATGTCTTTTTCTCTTTTCAGAAAAACCTGCCCTTTTTCCCTTGCCGGTGAAGTGATATAGATCATTGAATACTCAGTGCCTTTAGACCAGGATTTCATAATGACAGTTCTCGACCAGGTGGGTCGAACAATTGTCATGCTATATTCGCCCTGACTACTAAGACCACGCATTTTTTCATCTGCAATCCTCACAATCTCCTTTGCCGTAACACTATCTTTCTGAGCCAAGCCCGGAAAAGTCAACAAACAAAACAAAACCGCTATTAATATGACAAACAGACTATGCTTAAAGACTATAGTGAATTTCATCTATTAAAATATTAAGAAGTGCGAAGAACAGGAGAAATTGGGATGGAGTAGACTAAAAGAACTACCCATCAGGGTTCCATTCCTTAAGTAATTTACGAACTATGATTCAAATCAGACGAATTTTATAATTCATTTTTTTCATAAATACTTAATTTAATACGCTTTAGCCTGAGACTCTCGCCCTATCTTAGCAGTTGGTATCCCCGAATCTCCTATCCCACTTAATACAAAAGCAAAATGTATGGAATTATAGCTACGAAGAAAAGCCTATTAAGCTATGGCCTTTTAGATGCAGATAAGAAAAATAGACATGAATGAGGGAATTGATTTTATAAATGCAATCGTGATCAGAACAGGATTAGCGAGGATATCGTCTTCTCAGCCTTCGGCTTGTGGCTAAAAGCCTTCAACCAATAATATTTAATTAAACGAACTTAGGTCGATAAAATAAAATGGATAAATAATCTACCACCGAGCTCGAAGGCCTAAAATCACCTGAATTACCCTGTCGAAGAACTTTCACCTTTGCATCTTTATGAAGCATTCGAGAATATTCAACCAAAGTCATGATAGGTCCAAAACCACAGACCGAGATGCGATGACGCCTAACGGCATCGAAAATCTGTTGCGCATCGAGTGTTCTAATGGCTTTAACAACCAGTTGATCCAACTTATAAGCTAAGTCAGGAGTAAGGAAATGTGAAAAATCAGATGAAGCCAACACCAACAATTTACGCTTAAGAATCTGATTGGTTTCCACGATCAGGTTTGCCAGCTTAAGTGCACAACTCACCGTTTGATGATTCATACTAATGGGAAGAATTTTGAAACCTTCACGCAAAAGTAATTGGAGAAAAGGGAGCTGAACCTCTGCGGAATACTCCGCTTGATGAGCCTCAGTATTCATTGGCAATTTCAGCATTTTTGCAAATTCGCTATCCACCTCAACTTTTCCTAATGGCGTTTCCCAAACATCGCTACCCGCCACACTCAAATCCTCCGCGACAAGAGCTGTATGATTAGGATGAAGAATAACAATGGTATCAAATTGAATTTGTGAATACCGGATCAATTCATATAAGTGAATCGCTTCATAGCCAGAATACATATAACCAGCATGAGGTACAACTCCTCCCAATATATGATTCTTCCCAAGTGAATAGTCAATCAATTTAGCTTCTTTGCTTAAAATATGCTGAATCATCCCCTTTATTCTTTCAGGTTGCTTAGGATAGAAAGTACCTGCAACCGATGCTCTCCTTACTTTCATGATACCTTAGATTTTCAATTTCACAATCTCAACAAATAACCACCTGTTTCTTACATGCACTACAATGCCCTTTTTCCAATCCAATTACCTCAACCATATAGTTAAAACGACGCACCAAATCCTGTCCACAATGATGGCAAGAGGTATCATTTCCAAACCGGGTGTTCACATTACCCAAATACACATAATTCAGATGTTCTTTGGCAATATCGTAGAAACGATACAACAAGTCTATCGGTGTGGGATCTATGATCAATTGGTAGGCAGGAAAAAAACGGGAAAGGTGCAAAACAGTGTCTGGTCCCAGTTCACCTGCCACCCAAGTGACGAGTTCTTCAAACTCTTTGTCTTTACTATTCAAACCAGGAATCACCAAATGAGTTATTTCCAGATGCCTGCCGCTCAATCGAACCGTCTTCAGACTTTCCAGTACAGGATCTAATTGTGAATGCGTGTATTTTTTATAAAAGCCCCTCCTAAAAGCTTTCAAATCGATATTAAAGGCATCCATATATTCCAACAGCTCATCAAGTGGATCAGGATTAATATATCCATTGGTCACCATAACATTCTTCAAATCGTTCAGCTTCGCCTTGCGAGCCAGCACAATCATCGATTCAAAAAAAACGGTAGGTTCATTATAAGTATAAGCAATACCAATGCAAGAATTGCTTTCTCGTGCAATCTCCAAAATTCCTTCATCTGAAAACACTCTCATATACGGGTAATCACCTGGAATAGCTTGCGATATCTCATGGTTCTGACAAAACTTGCACCTCATGTTACAGCCTTTCGTTCCAAGAGAAAGTACTGAACTTCCAGGAAAGAAATGATAGAGGGGCTTTTTCTCAATGGGGTCCATGTTGATGACGGAATACCTGCCATCGACATCTGTGAAAAGGATGCCATCCCGATTCATGCGGACATGGCAGATACCTCGAAGACCTTCAGATATGAAACACGAATGAGGACAAAGCGTACATCGTACCCTCTGATCACTCAGGCTTTCATAATATAGGGCTCTTTCCATAACTAGAAGTATATTGGCGTATACGAAAGGAAAAGAGACTGGGTTTCAACTAAGGAGATTGATTTTTGATTTAAGATTAGTAATTATAACATTTTATCATCCATGAAGTTTTTTAGTCGATTATTGATAAAATATTCCCATCCGCCCTGACAACTTTCCCGAGTGAATTCAGGTATGGATTGAGGAAAACTATTGGTTACGACATGACTAACACGTAAGCTTGATCCTCCCTCTGTTATAAAGGTCTCGAAACTAACGAAGGACTCACCTTCATAGCCTTCATACTTCCAGGAATATACAATCTTTTCCAAAGGAATGACTTCGGTAATTTTCCACAAATGCCTAAAATCTCTTTCACCAGATTTCACATTAAATTGAGTTTCAAAACCAACTTCGGCAGAGAAAGCTTCGATATTCTCAAAAAACCAATGCTTCATTTGTTCTAACTCACTTATGGCTTTCCAAAGTTGACTAATAGATACATGAAAGCTTTGCTGGACCACAACTGGATTCATTTTTTGACTTATATTTTCCTCCATAATGATTAAATTAGCTTATTATCAACTAAAATGATTCAATCTAAAACTAAAACGATTTATTGGGCTTCTTCTACAACTTTATCTTGGCCTTTTTTACCCATCTCATGATCAATAATTTTTTCCTTCTCCATCAATATCATTAATCTGATTTATGCGATCTTATTTCGTAGAAAAAAAAGATTCTATCCTAATTCAAATCAAGTCGTTTTCAAAGCCCACTCTACCGCCTTTACAGCATGTAAAGTCGTCGTATCAAAGGTTGGAATATTCACATCCGAATCTGAGATTAAAAGCGGAATCTCTGTACATCCTAAAATCACACCTTCAGCCCCTCTAACCTCAAGGTTCTGAATAATCGTTTGGTAAATCTGTCTCGATTCATCCTTGATTTTACCTTGAACCAATTCGCCATAGATAATCTGATGCACTTGCGCTCTTTCAGCGTCAGTAGGAATAATAACTTCAATACCAAACTGATTAGTAAGCACCTCCTTATAGAAATCTTTCTCCATAGTGAACTTGGTGCCAAGCAAAGCCACTTTCTTTATGCCTTTACTTCTAATTTCCATCCCCGTAGCTTCAGCAATATGAAGAAAAGGAATTGAGATACTTGCCTTAATAGCCGGACTGCATAAATGCATGGTATTGGTACACAAAACAATGATATCTGCTCCGGCTCTTTCCAAGCGTTTAGCGGAGTCAATCATGATCTTGTCTAACTCGTCCCATTCATCATCGTGTTGAAGTTTCACAATATGGTCAAAATCAACTGTATCCATAAGACTCTTGCATGAATGAAAACCCCCTAGAGTTTCCCTCACTTTTTTATTAATCAATTCATAATAGACTATTGACGATTCCCAACTCATTCCTCCTATAAGGCCAATTCTTTTCATGTTTATTAGCTTAGTTTAAGCTGACTTTTCTTAAGTCAGATTCTTCGACTTATTCAGCAATATCTAAATTTACTCCTTTTCTGACAGTCATCCCTGATCTGAGCCAAATTTTTAAAGTGTCTGTTATACGGTTTGTCCCGCTCTTTTATATGATAATCGATTTTAACATTTTTTTGTGATAGAGAATTATGAAAGTATCTCCCTATGCATCTATCTTTGGTTTTAAAGATTGAATTAAAAAGAACCTACATATTTAAATAAAATGAACATGACGTTTAAACAATTTAAGGGAGGGATCATCATGACCCTTTTGGCTGCAACCATGTGTTTGCAAGCTACAGCACAGGTAAATTACAAGACCCGTGAAGAGATTCCTGCACAGTACAAGTGGAACTTCTCTGATATTTATGAAAACTGGGAAGCTTGGGAAGCTGATTTCAAGTCAATGTCGAAAGATATTGAGGTGATGCAATCTCTAAAGGGAAAGCTCGGCGAGAATGCTGATAATTTGGTAACGCTTCTTACTGCTCAGGAAACGATGATGAAGAAAGCTTATAAAGTTTATCAGTTCGTTTCATTCCAATCTACTGTTGATGGAAAAAATATGGAGCTACAAGCTAAACTGCAGCAAGTAGGTATGTTCTTTGCAAATATGGGAATGACAACAACCTGGATTTCTCCTGAAATGATCAAAATTCCTGAGGCTACAATGAAACAATGGATTGCTTCAACGCCAGCTTTAAAACCTCATGCATTCGACTTGATGGATATGTACCGTATGCAAAAACACGTCTTGAATGAAGAAATGGGACGTTTGGTTTCTTTCTTTTCTCAATCTTCAGGTACTGCAGGTGATGTTTTTACGGCTCTTTCAACAACTGACATTGAATTTCAAGAAATTGAATTATCTGACGGTAAAAAAGTGAAAGTGACTCCTGGTATGTATTCTCATATTACAAGTACAAACAAGAATCAGGAAGATCGTAAGAAAGCTTACGAAGCACTTTACGATGTTTATTACAAAAACAAGAACACTTATGCTTCTATTTATAAAGGTATCATCCAATCAGAATGGGCAAATGCTCGCGCTGCAAACTACGAGTCTTGTTTAGATGCTTCATTGGAAGGTAACAACATTCCTAAGGACGTTTACCTAAACCTAATCAACACAGTTAGAGAAAATACGGCTCCTGTACAAAAATACACGAAGCTTCGTAAGAAGATTTTAGGTCTTGAAAAATACTACGGTTTTGATGGTTCTATGAGTTTGGTTGATTTCGAAAAAACTTACCCATACGAAGAGGCAGTAGAGGTCGTGACTAAATCAGTTCTTCCTTTAGGAAAAGACTACCAAGCTAAACTGAAAAATGCAACTGCTAGTGGTTGGTTAGATGTTTATGAAAACCCTGGTAAGCGTGGTGGTGCATTTTCTGCTGGTGTTTATGGTGTTCACCCATATATGCTATTAAACTACGATGAGACTCTAGAGTATGTATTCACTTTAGCTCACGAGCTAGGTCATACCATGCACACAACCCTATCTAACGAAACTCAGCCTTTCGCTACTCATGGCTATACCATTTTTGTTGCTGAAGTTGCTTCTACTTTCAACGAGCGTTTGCTTCTAGATCATATGATGGAAATCACTAAAGATCCTAAGGAGCGTATTGCTTTATTGAATCAAGCCATTCAAGGTATCATTGGTACTTTCTATGCACAGTCGATGTTTGCTGATTTCGAATATCAAGCTCATACAATGGTTGAGCAAGACAAGCCAGTAAATGCTGATATTTTTGCTAAGCTTTGGGGAGATATCGCACAGAAATATTACGGTGATGTTTCTGAGAAAACAAAATACTCAAACTACCCATGGACCCGTATTCCTCACTTCTACAACTCACCTTACTACGTTTACCAATATGCAACTTGTTTTGCATCATCGGCTAAATTGTACACAGATGTGACTGAAGGTAGCAAGAAAGATAAAAAAGCAGCTTTAAAGCGCTACACAACTTTATTGCAATCAGGTGGAAACGATTTCCCAATGGAGCAATTGAAAAAAGCAGGTGTGGACTTGTCAAAACCTGAAGCTATTTTAGCTGTAATCAACCAACTTGATCAATTGGTTGATCAATTGGCTATTGAAATTGAAAAGCTAGAAAAATAGTATTTCTCAACTCGAAATAGCTCAAGGCAGTTCCAATAAGGAACTGCCTTTTTTTATACAGGTTTCTTAAATTAGATGTATACGAATAAGCTAGGCAAAATCTATCATAAATGGAGGATTAATACACGTAAATAAAAGCTTGGCCTCGAATAAATGCATGGCTTCTTTCAGGCCCTCCATGGTGGTGGTATCAGCACCAGCAGGAAGCGGAATTACTGAGCCACTAATCATGACAATGCCCATATTTACATCACCACCCACTAAAAAACCAGCTATCAGGGCTAATATATTTCTAACAACTGTATTCATATGCTTCGTTTTAACAGACTAGAATTGTTTAATTCACCATTAGTTTACACTTTATTCTAACTTAATCTCAATGATAAGTCCCCGATTAGTTCTTTCACACGATTCAGTTCTTTCCATTCAATATGCTCCAAACGTATGTGATATTCTGTTTCTTTAGCCTGAAAACGGATATCAATTCCATCCATTTTTAATTCCTCTATATCAGCAATAAAAACACATTTAAGGCTCTTCGATTTTGGTATCAAATACTTAAATTCCTTCTCATTACATTCGATGAAATATTTACCTCTTTTCATTTGCTGATACCCCATTAAAGCAAATGTAATCCCCTGCAGAATATAAATAACAGAAAGCCAATCTCCTCCGGGGAATTTTGTACTAAATCCATTTATGAATGCATTAATGAGGTCTACTAATCCAAAAATCACAAAAAAAAGACTAAACCACATAAAGAATCTGACATTAACTTTTTTTACTTTATATATTTGAATTCGTTCCATTATATAGATTTTATAAATTTATAACGAGTTTATTTTAGTCTAAAAACCAGGATATATGCGTGCATTTTGAACAAACGAAACAAGTGGCTGTTTTATTAACCCAATCCAAATTAAAAAAGCTGGCTACAGCCGTATTCAACTGTGCCTCTCTTCTCCAAAATAAGATGCCTCTACATACTGGGCAAACCAAAGCATGTCCAGCCACATTAATTGTTTCCGGTTCTTTTTTATCAAATAAGCCCATAATTAAAATTCTTTATTTAAATGTGAAATATTATAACTGTTCAATTAAAACCTTCATTCTCCTTTTTCGACTGCCATATCTTTTTCCAATCGTATCCAATTGTTTTTACTTTGTTTTATACCTGTCTTTCTGATCGAAGAGAGTTAAATCTTTATATCCTTTCTTTATTTTGGCTGAATGAACACTATCCTTTTCAATATAGTATGTGTCCCCTTTGCCTAATGTTCTTGAAACACCCTCAATGCTAAGTTCCATTTCTCCTTCAAGAACGACTCCCCATTGTGCATTGTGGGAATGTTCAGCAACTTCTATGTCTTCTTCAAACTCCATAAAAACAAACTGTTGATCATCAGCTTGAATTAATTTAGACATTAATCCCTTGATAGGAATATCGGCATTCGGGTGCCTTTCAATCATTTCAGGAAATCGTTTCTTTGTTGTTTGCTTCATCTCATTCAGTTTTGAAATTGTCGGATCTATGCCCTATTCATTGTACTTAGAAAGTAACTTCTACTTCAAGCTGTTTGCCATTTTCCTGAGCCTTCTTGTCCAATGTGGCTCCATAAGCCATTCCCAGAGCAATGCCCAAGGGTAAGCCAACACCTATAAAGGCCATGTTTCCTAGACTAAGACCAAAAGCGGCCCCCATAGGAAGACCAAAAGCAGCCATACCCAAAGACATCCACAGATTACGATAATGCCCTTTGCATACAAGTTTGAGTTCTTTCTCTAATAGTTGAAGAATCTCCGTTTGCTTCTTTATTAGCAGCTTCAAGAAGTCCTTATTCGAGCCTGAAAAACTATTAATCGCTTCGATATCTTGATTAATTGAACTTATTATTTCTGAGGGTATTTCCTTTTTTCTCAAGACCTCAATCAGACTTTCGAGAAAAGCGTAATGAGCCATCAACTTTTTGTCTTCTTCGATATCCGATTTTCTTACGAGTTCTATTATTTTCATTATTA
Organism: Ancylomarina sp.; assembly: GCF_041555295.1. Taxonomy (NCBI): domain Bacteria; kingdom Pseudomonadati; phylum Bacteroidota; class Bacteroidia; order Marinilabiliales; family Marinifilaceae; genus Ancylomarina; species Ancylomarina sp. The sequence continues at coordinate 11,800 of NZ_JBFFKR010000052.1, forward strand.
TACGATTATTATTTTCTAGTTTTCCACATACATCTCCGGACTCACCTCGATTGTGAACAAATGAATCCCGGCTTTATCCTTGTATGCATATCTTATTGTCGATTTAAAATCTCTCTGGATTTTCATGTCTGGATTGGTCTTTACAAAATTGACAATGCCAGGTTCGATCTGCTCTTTTACTTCTTCCAGATTCAAGTCTTCTTTTAAATAATTAATCAAACTGTAATTGTACTGAAACACGTTATTAGGTAAGGCAATTGCATTGTCCAGTCTGGTTTCTGAATCAATCATTATGGGACAAGTTGCGTTGATCTGACTGGCCGCAGCCATCATGGCTTTATCAAAGGTCGCTTCTTTAAATAAATCCGTAACCGAAAAATTAACCAAGTTTGTTGTTATAGTAACGACAGCAACCGTTGCAATAAGACCAATCCAGTATTTAGCCCCTTTGCGCTTGGTATTTTTCTGCTTTTCGAGTTTTACCCTATTGATATCTTCTTCTGAAATGCATTCTATTCTTTTAAAGTCATCAAAAGACTTATCTGAATGCTTCCTTATCCAATCGGAGTAGTTATTATCCAGTTTCTGGTTGCAGTCGGCACAAAAAACCTGATATTCCGTTTTCAATTTATTTAAATGACCACAGCTATTGCACTTTAGGTATTCCATTTATTATTCGTTTTATTAATATTTTGCATTGTTTACGGGCTTGCTAAGTTTTCGTGGGCGATTAAAAGAGTATTCTTATCTACCGACCGAAGTGAGTATTCCGCCAAGCAAGCCGATTGAAATTGTTTATATTTTGAACAAACCAATTTTAATTACTCACGAATAATTATTTCAAAGGTGTTCGTGATTTAAAAATGGGCTTGCTGATGTTTCTTAATTGCACTAAACTTTCAAGCTGCTCGTCAACGCCCATGAAATTTAGCTTTTGTGTCTGTTGCACAACTCCAAAAATGCAGAAAACCACATAATAAGCTATTTTCACACAAACAGAACTAGTTGATTTACAAGATTACTTTTTTTCACAAGCTGTAAAAAAGTAGTGAATGATTCAATTTATTGAGTTATGCAACGGTTACTTTTGTTAGGCAATGTTAGTTTACCTCACTGAAAATATATGTGTTCAATTAATATCTTAAATCCAATCCCTAATAGTACTATTCCACCAAAAATTTCAACTGACTTCCCTATTCTTTTCCCAAAATATTTTCCAAGTCGTAGTCCAACTAATGAAAATCCAAAAGTGATTAGCCCAATAATTAAAACAGGTGTTATAATTGACACGTTCAATAATGAAAAACTTATTCCCACGGCAAATGCATCAATACTTGTAGCAAATGATTGGCCTATTAATGTTATTATTTTTAATTCTGAATCTTTCACTATGTCATTTTTCTTTAGCCCTTCATAAATCATTTTTACACCTATAAATGATAAAAGTAAAAACGCTATCCAATGGTCGAATTCCTTTATGTAATTTTCAATTCCAATACCAGCAAACCAACCGACTAAAGGCATTATAGCCTGAAAAATTGCTAATGAAAAAGATATTGTTAAAACTCTTTTTACGTTTAAATCTTTAATTGTTAATCCATTTGTTACTGAAACAGCAAACGAATCCATAGATAAACCAATTGCTATTAGTATTATTGATACAGTGTCCATTTTTTCTAATGTTGCCTAACGGTAAATTGTAAGAGTAGTGGCAGATTGCGTGGCACTTTCTTTTCAAACTGTGATGAAGTTTGAGCGGGCTACAAACCTTGACATATATCACTTTCCCTGCCATTACTTATACAAAATGTTAGCCTCAGTTATTCTTTTTCACTTTAAGACCTTCGATTCTTTTCTTGTAGTAATCGTTACCACTTAATTCCAAAGCTTTAGTTACATATTTAATTGCATTAGTAAAGTCGCCTTTTGCTTCATAATAATCAGCCATAGAATCAAAGGCATTTGCACTTTCAGGATTATACTCAGTGGCAAGTTCAAAGTACATTTTTGCCTTTTCAAACTGTTCCCTATCCATATTCATGTAACCTGACATATTTAAGATTTCTTCCGGATAAGGAGGTTCAGAATATCCAAAATGGTCTTTGAGCTTCTTTTCCCTGTATTTTATTATGCCGAGAAGCTCTTCTTTTGGTGTGTCAAGTGAATTGAATTTATCTGTATTTTCCCATTGATACCAGTCAAAAAGAGAGATTAATCCATCCATAATTGATGGAAATGGAATGGTGCCGTGTAAATCTCTGGAATAAAATTTCCATTCAAAAGACAATCCGTTTTTAGTGTTTTGCCTTACCACGTTTGAAAAGGTAATATTGGAACGGGCAAACAATGTGAATTCTGTTGTGTCTTGCATCACATTGTAGATTGTTACCTTCGAGTCCTGCATATTCAATTGTCCGCTTAATGACATAAATAAAAATTTGTTTTCATATTTCTGAGTGGCAAGTACTTCTTCTGCTTCATTTAATAATTTTTGCCCGTCCCAATCCAAACTGGGGTCAATTGCCAAATAGTTGGCAAATAAATGTGGGTGATGAATTAGATTGTAAATGGTAAACAAACCTGCATAAGAATGACCGATTAATGTTCTGAAATTGGTCACAGGATATTTAGTTTCAATATATGGTATGAGTTCTTTTTCTATGAATTTACTGAAACTTTCTGCCTCTCCGTTTTCTTCATTAAAAGGCATTCCATAATTTGTTACTATGGTTGAAGTAGTTAAATCTCTTAACCTGTTTTTATTATTAGCAATTCCAACAAGTACCATTTCGGGCATAAAACCGCCGCTGTAATAATTATGCACATCTACAAGAGTTGGAAGAAATATTTCTCCATCTAAAATAAAAGCCACCGGGTATTTCTGATTTTTCTCAGGGGTATAACCGGCAGGCAGTTGAATATAAATTTTTCTTGACTCATTTAGTATTTTGGAATAGAGACTATCCAAAACACCTACTTTTTGTAAAAAATGTTGATTTTGATTTCCCTGAGCTTTTACAAATTGTTGAAAGAAAATAATGAGTCCTATTGTCAATACTATTTTTAATCCTTTGGTCATTTTATTGTCTTTAATCATTCTTATTTTATTTTCCATAATGTATGTACAGGGAGATAGTTTACAGTTGTACAAGTCACATGGTTTACATCAATTACGCATTTCTTTATTTTTATTTAAATCAATAAGAAGAATAATCATTGCTAAAATCAATAAAACATTTGAAATTATTCCAGAAAATGGTCCTTTTTGAAGATTGCTAAAATCAAGTTCTGAGATATTGAAACCCATAAGTAGAATACCTCCAAGTATTACTAAGTAGATTAAGTATTTTTTGTTCATCTTTCTATTGTTTTAATCAATGTATGTAACGGTCTTGCTAAGTTTCGTGGGCGATTCAAAGAGTAATCTTATCAAACCGCTAAATAAGCAAGCCGCATAAATTTGTTTATATTTTTGAACAAACCAATTTTAATTGGCTTGCTGGTGTTTATTAATTGTACTAAGCTTTCAAATAGCTCGTCAGCACCCATGAAATTTAGCTTTTGTTAACGGCTGGCTGTTCAATTAATCTTTCTTTTCCTCCTCAAATCAATAATAAGGAGTAGAAATGAGACTAAAAACAATCCCTCCAAAATGTAATTGATTGATTTTAAGAGAGGTGATTTTAAATATAGTTGAATAATTAAGGCTAGAAGCATCAAACCTCCAGTTGATAGCATAATAAAACCAAATGTATCATTACTTATTCTTGTCTTCGAATCAATTAACCAATTTTGATAATCCTCATTCTCTGGATAATCTTTTACAAGTTCCTTAAATCCAGCTTTTGATTCTTTATAATTCTTTTTACTAAAAAAAGAGGAATACTTATAAAATCTTATATCTTCATCAAACTCTAAATCAGATTTTCTATATTCCTCAACCTCATTCGAATTCTCAAGCTTTTCAATAATCTCTATAATTCTTGAATACCTTGATTTTTCATAAAGGGCAACTAAATAATCTATATAGATATATTCAATTTCATCCAATTCAGTAGACGTTTTAGATAACAAAGATTCCTCGTTTTGTTTGAAGAAATCAATAGTTGCCATTAAATCACCGTCTTCAATTTGTTCAAATTCTTCAACTAGAATTGGATTGTCTTTCATGCTAGAGTACTTTATTTAAGCTTGCCGTTAACGGTCTTGCTAAAATTTGTGGGCGATTAAAACAGATGTCTTATCAAACCGCACGGAAGCAAGCTGATTAAATTTGTTTATATTTTTACGCAAACCAATTAAAGTGGCTTGCTGGTGTTTATTAATTGAACTAACTCTCAGGAGACTCGTCACCGCCCATGAAATTTAGCTTTTGTTAGCACCTTTAGCCATTCCATCCTTCAACAAATACTCCTTATTAAAAAAACTGTCATTAATATCTGTTTTATCCTGCATTGGATTTATTATCATCAATATCAGTTTGTCGCCTTGATTTTGAATAAGAATCTCTGTCAACACCTTTTTATCTTTGAATATAAAGTCAATCCAGCGAGTCCCCTCAATATTAGCAAAAACAAGTCTGCTCGTTTCTCCTAATAAAATAACAGTATTAGAATCGAGATGTGAAATTTCAAGATTATCCCCATAGAGACTAACACCAGTACCAATAATTGTATCAATCGATTGCCGTATAGAAATAAAAGGATTTCCAAACTCTGCTCCAGCATATGGTTTTGAGTAATCAATAAAATCTGGCAGATTATTTTTAATAAAAACTGAATCCAATGGAATATTTTTCAATCCTCCTAATTCGTAAATGATTATTCTTGAGTCTTTTTTATAGGCGTATGCAAATAGTTTTTCATTATTGTTCCCAAAAGAATATTCACAGGTAATTATATCTTTTACTGAATTAGAAAAAAGATAATGGAATCTTGCATCATCATTTAAAATAGGTTTATAACTATTTTTATTAATTTCTCCACAAGATGAAAGGACACTTATCAAAGTGCAAAATAATAAATTACTATAAAGGCTTATTTTATTCATTATTATCATGTTTCCTTTAGTTCTCTATGCTATGTATGTACAGGGAGATAGTTTACAGTTGTACAAGTCACATAGTTGACACTATGTTGTCTGTTAACCGAATACTCTTTTCTCTATATTTTAACAGTTTATCGTTTATGTAGCCTAAAAATACATTACGATAAAAGACT
>NZ_JBFFKR010000053.1:0-16937 GCF_041555295.1 Ancylomarina sp.
ATGATGCGGCAGCAGTAAGTATCGCAGATATCAGTGGTGCAGAAAACGGTGGAGACATTACTGTAACTGCAACACTAAATTTTGAAGTTGTAGGTGGATTTACAGTCGATGTTAATACCGCTGATGGAACTGCAACACTAGCTAATAGTGATTACACGGTCATATCAGGTCAGACCTTAACTTTTGCAGGAATAGCTGGAGAGACACAAACGTTCACCCTGACTCCAATAGCCGATGCAATTTTGGAAACGGATGAGACCGTTTCAATAAGTATGAATAACCTGTTAGGAACTGCATTAGCTGTAGACATTACCGATGGAGCCACAGTAACCATTGATAATGATGATGCATCTTCGGTCATAATAAGTAATGGAAGTGCGACAGAAGGAGATGCTTTAAGTTTTGATCTGACTTTGATAGATGATGTGCAGGGCGATGTCGTTGTTGATGTTAGTTTTACTCATGTGAGTACAGAGGCTACTGACTTTACTAGCAGTGTTCAAACGATCACTTTTTTAGGTGGAACTTCAGGGATCCAGACTGTAATAGTCCCAACAACGGAAGATACCCAATTGGAAACTAGCGAGACGTTTATCGCCAATCTTGCACTGGGTTCAGGTAATGTCAATTCAGAAGTTGTTACTAGCGACACTGGAATTGGAACCATTACCGATGATGACACAGCTGCCGTTACTATCGCTGATGTCTCAAGTAATGAAGATGCGGGAGCAGTTACATTTACAGCGACATTGGATAATGCTGTAGAAGGAGGTTTTGAAGTTGAAGTGAATACTGCAGATGGAACCGCAACGATTTTAGGAAATGATTACATAGCATTAATTGGTCAGACAATAATCTTCACAGGAACAGCAGGTGAGACGCAAAATTTTAGTGTCGTCCCTACTTCCGATACTGTTCTGGAAGAAGATGAGACCGTTGATATCAGCATGAGCAATTTATTGGCTACGACACTTGATGTTCAAATTACTGATCAGGCTAGCCTAACGATTCTAAATGATGATGCTGCCGCTATAGTCACCATCAACGATGCTCAGGTAATTGAAGGAGGAGTATTGAGTTTTGATGTGAGTTTGGATAATAATGTTCAGGGCGATGTTGTTGTTGATATTAGTTTTACTCATTTGAGTACTGAGATTAATGATTTTACGAGCAGTGTTCAAACCGTCACTTTTACAGGTGGGTTTGCTGGTACTGAGACAATCACATTAGGCACGACTAATGATTCAACTCTTGAAATTGATGAGACCTTTACTGCAAGCTTATCATTGAATAGTGGAAACCCGGCAGTTATTACATCCGATACAGGACTAGGAACAATTATCGATGACGATGATGCAGCAGTTTCCATTAGCGATGCTACTATAGTCGAGGGTGGTATTTTGAGTTTTGATTTAAGCTTAGATAAGAATGTTCAGGGTGATGTTATTGTTGATGTTTCTTTTACCAACATCAGTACATCAAATAATGATTACGATGAACTGCCTCAGCAAGTCATTTTTACAGGTGGCTCTGCTGATACTGAGACGATCACATTAGTAACGACTGATGATTCAACACTTGAAATTGATGAAACCTTTACGGCAAGCTTATCATTGAATAGTGGTAATCCAGAAGTTCTTACAAGTGATACTGGACTTGGAACTATCACCGATGATGATGATGCAGCAGTCTCAATAAGCGATGCTACAATTACTGAAGGAAACATTTTGAGTTTTGATGTGAGCTTAGATAAGAACGTTCAGGGAGATGTTGTTGTTGATTTGATTTTTACCAATATCAGTACTTCTAATAATGATTTTCAGCATAGTGCTCAGCAAGTCACTTTCATTGGAGGAACCGCCGGGACCAATATTATTACATTAAGCACTACCGACGATTTAACTCTTGAAATAGATGAGACCTTTATGGTAAGCCAATCACTAAATAGTGGGAATTTGGAAGTTGTCACTACTGACACAGGAATAGAGACTATTACTGATGATGATGATGCAGAAGTCACAATTGATGATGTGATTTCAGAAGAGGGAGAAGGAATTGTTTTTAATTTAAATTTGAATAATAATGTAGAAGGAGATGTTGTCGTTGATGTGTCATTTACTAATATAGGTACGTCTGATAATGATTTTACGAACAGTGTTCAAACGATCACCTTTGCAAACGGATTTCTAGGAATCAAAACACTAATGGTTCCTACAACTGAAGATACTCAATTAGAATATAACGAGACGTTTACAGCGATTCTCACACTGGGTTCAGGTAATGTCAATTCAGAAGTTGTCATAAGTGATACAGGACTTGGAACCATTACCAATGATGACACAGCTGCCGTTACTATCGCTGATGCTTCTGGTAATGAGGATGAAGGTGCAATAATATTTACAGCAACATTAGATAATGCTGTAGAGGGAGGCTTTGAAGTTGATGTAAATACTGCTGATGGAACCGCTACAACAGCAGGAAATGATTACATGGCATTAAATAGTCAGACACTTATTTTCTCGGGTACAGAAGGGGAGACACAAAATTTCAGTGTGATACCCACTGCTGATGCGATCTTGGAAGAAGATGAGACCGTTGGTATCAGTATGAGTAATTTGTGGGCTACGCAGCTCGATGTTCAAATTACTGATCAGGCTAGCCTAACGATTCTAAATGATGATGGTGCCGCTAAAGTCACTATCAGCGATGCTCAGGCAACAGAAGGTGGCGTTTTGAGTTTTGATCTAACACTTGATACCGATGTAGAAGGTAGTGTTGTAGTCGATGTCTCTTTTGCCAATATCAGTACCTCTGATAATGATTACGATGAAGCGACTCAGCAAGTCACTTTCTCAGGTGGAACTCCTGGGACTCAGACAATCACATTAAGTACGAACGATGATTTAATTCTTGAAGTTGATGAGACCTTAACGGCAAGCTTATCTTTGAATAATGGGAATCCGGAAGTTATAACGAGTGATACCGGAATTGGTACCATCATTGATAATGATGATGCAGCATTATCGATTACAGATTCGAGTGCTTCTGAGGGAGACCCTATTTCATTTACTTTAGACTTGGATAAAAGTGTTCAAGGTGAACTTGTCGTTGATGTTATTTTTTCTCATGGAACAAGTGAGAATGGTGATTTTAACCATACGAGCCAGCGTTTCACTTTCTTAGAAGGATTATTGGGAACACAGACAGTTTTGGTTCCTACCTCAGAGGATTTAGTCTTGGAAGAGGATGAGACTTTTACTGTAAGTTTAAGTCTGTTCTCCGGAAATAGTGAAGTTGTCACAACTGACACCGGATTAGGAACGATAACTGATGATGATTCGGCACAAGTCACGATTGATGATATGATTTCTGTAGAGGGAGATGCAATAGCCTTTAATTTAAATCTTAATAATGATGTAGAAGGGGATGTTGTGGTTGATGTGAGTTTTTCACATGTGAGTACAGAGGTTAATGATTTTACGAGCAGTGTTCAAACCTTCACTTTTTTAGGTGGAACTTCAGGAATCAAGATTGTAACGGTACCAACAATAGAAGATAACCAATTGGAAACCAGCGAGACGTTTACAGCGAATCTTGCACTGGGTTCAGGTAATGTCAATTCAGAAGTTGTTACAAGCGACACTGGAGTTGGAACCATTACTAATGATGACACAGCTGCCGTTACTATTGCTGATGCCTCGGGTAATGAGGATGATGGGGCAGTTATATTGACAGCGACGTTGGATTTTCCTGTAGAAGGAGGCTTTGAAGTTGATGTGAATACCACAGATGAAACCGCAACCTTAGGAGGAAGTGATTACACTGCATTAAATAGTCAGACACTTATTTTCTCGGGTACAGAAGGGGAGACACAAAATTTCAGTGTGATGCCCACTGCTGATGCGATTTTGGAAGAAGATGAGACCGTTGGTATCAGTATGAGTAATTTGTGGGCTACGCAGCTCGATGTTCAAATTACTGATCAGGCTAGTTTAACGATTATTAATGATGATGGTGTTGCTAAAGTTACTATCAGCGATGCTCAGGTAACAGAAGGGGGAATGTTGAGTTTTAATGTGAGTCTGGATAAGAATGTTCAGGGAGATGTTGTTGTTGATGTGTCTTTTGCTAACATCACTACTTCTAATAATGATTACGATAATCTGACCCAGCAAGTCACTTTCTCAGGTGGAATCGCCAGGACTAAAATAATTACATTAAACACTACTGACGATTTAACCCTTGAAGTTGATGAGACCTTTACTGCAAGATTATCATTGATAAGTGGGAATCCGGAAGTTATTACAAGTGATACAGGACTTGGAACGATTACCGATGATGACGATGCAACAGTTTCAATAAGTGATGCTACGATAGTCGAGGGAAGCATTTTGAGTTTTGATTTGAGTTTGGATAAGAATGTTCAGGGCGATGTTGTAGTTGATGTTTCTTTTACTAATATAAGTACATCAGATAATGATTACGATAATCTGACTCAGCAAGTCACTTTCTCAGGTGGATCTGCTGGTACTGAGAAAATCACCATAGTCACTACTGACGATTTAACTCTTGAAATTGATGAGACCTTTACTGCAAGCTTATCATTGAATAGTGGGAATCCGGAAGTTATTACAAGTGACACCGGATTAGGAACGATTGCTGATGATGATTTAGCAGAAATAACAATAGATGATATGACTTCAGAAGAGGGAGATGCAATTGTCTTTAATTTAAGTTTGAATAATAATGTCGAAGGGGATGTTGTTGTCGATGTTAGTTTTACTCATGTGAGTACGGAGGCTAATGATTTTACGAGTGATGTTCAAACGGTCACTTTTATCAACGGAAATTCAGGAATTAGAACCGTTACGGTCCCAACAACAGAAGATGTTCAGTTAGAATCTAGAGAGATGTTTACAGCGATTCTTTCACTTGGTTTAGGTAATGTCAATCCAGAAGTTGTCACAAGTGATACTGGAATTGGGACCATTACTAATGATGATGCTTCAGAGATTGGTATAGTTGCAACAGCACAAGCAACCGAGCCAGATATAGATGGTCTTTTCACATTAAGTTTGACAAATCCTGTTGATATTGATACTGAGGTGACTTATACGGTTGGAGGGACAGCAAGTCCAGGGCTCGATTATTCAGAAGTTGGTTCAAGTGTGACGATTCCAGCAAACAGCACAGAATTCACGATTGATGTTAATGTAATTGATGACAAGATAGTCGAGTCTGGCGGTGAGACAGTAGTTCTAATGCTAAGTACAACCAATAATGCTGTAACAGTCGGCTCAGTAAATGAAGCCACGATATTTATAAACGATGATGATTCGACTGTGATTAATGATTCTCCTATTGCTGGAGATGATCAAGTTGATACCAGAGATAATGAGGAAACTATTATTACAGTTCTGGATAATGATTCAGATGCAGATGGTGATGTTTTGTCAGTAAGTATTCTGACTGATCCTGAGTTTGGAGAAGTGATCGTGAATGAAAATGGAAGCCTGACTTATATTGCCGATTTGGGAACTTATTGTAAAACCGATCAGTTTGCCTATCGTATTTGTGACCCTGATGGCTTGTGTGATGAAGCAATAGTCAATATTGAAATTGGTGTAATGGATAGCGACGAGGATAGTGTGCCTGATGCAGTAGAATCATTAATCGCTGATACCGATTCTGATTCAATTCCTGATTATCTTGATTTAGATAGTGACAATGATGGCATTTCTGATGAAGATGAAGCACAACTTTCGGATCAATGTTCAGATCTCCCTATTGATACGGATAGTGATGGAATTCCTGATTATCTTGATTTAGATAGTGACAATGATGGTTATTCTGACGAAGAGGAAGGTAAAGATGATTGTGATGGTGATGGTGTTGCCAATTATATAGATTTTTATGATGATTGTGGTGAATATGTATCTACTCCAGAAGGATTCTCTCCTAATGGCGATGGCGTAAATGAATTCCTAGTGTTCAAAGGGATTAAAGATTTTCCGGATTCAAAACTGATTATTTTCAACCGATGGGGATCGATAATATATGAAGCAACAGGCTACCAAAACAACTGGGATGCCCGTGCAAAAAGTGGAATGGCTGTTGGAACTGATATCGTTCCAGAAGGGACTTATTACTATATTCTTGATCTGGGTAACGGATCAAAACCAGTTAAAGGATTCGTTTATATCAACTATTAATAAAAAGCTATGAACAAGTCATTAAAATCTCAAATATGCATAGCCTTATTCTTATTGCTTTTCACTTGTTCAGAACAGGGGAAAGCACAACAGGATCCGATGTATACGCAATATATGCACAACCCCTTAACGGTGAATCCGGCCTATGCTGGGAGTACAGATATGTTAAGTGCTATGTTTTTAGCTCGTGAACAATGGGTTGGATTTGAGGGTGCTCCCAAATCTAGAACTTTGACAATGAATGTTCCTATAAGTAGATATAATATAGGAACTGGTTTCGCATTTATAAATGATGAACTAGGACCAGTAAAGCAGAATAGTATTTTTGCTGATATAGCGTATCACTTAAGGCTTAGCGATCGGGGCACCCTTTCTATGGGTATCAAGGGGGGCTTTGATATGATCCAGATCGATTTAATGACCCTTGATTTGGATCAGGGAAATGATGATGCTTTCTCACAAAACTACACAAAGGAATTACTTATCAATTTTGGAGTAGGCTTGTATTATTATACAGATCGATTTTATTTTGGAGCTTCTACTCCCAGAATATTGCGAAATAGCTACGATAATGATGGAATCAACATAACCAGCTTGGGCTATAAAGAACGTCACTATTTTGTTACAACGGGAGCACTTTTCGATTTGAATGATAATATCAAACTGAAGCCATCTATTCTTTCTAAAATTGTTTGGAATGCGCCCTTGTCAATCGATCTGTCCGCCAATTTTATATTTAATGATATGCTTTGGCTAGGTGCGGGGTATCGCATTGAAGATTCTATGAATTTCTTAATTCATTATCAATTAACAGATCAAATTCGAGTGGGTTATGCTTTTGACTTGACAGAATCAGAGCTGCGACGTTATAGTAATGGAACTCATGAAATAATGGTGGCATTCGATTTCCTGTTCAACAAAAAGAAAATAATGACGCCAAGGTATTTCTAAAACCCAATGGGAACAATAAAATTGAAGAGTATGAAAAGGATTAATTGTACAATACTATTTATTGGAATTTTATTAATCAGTACTTCGGTGAAAGCTCAGATGTCTGATCGGGCCAACAAGTATTTTGAGTCCTTCGCATATCAGGAGGCTATTGAATTGTATGAGATTCTGTGGCAAAAAGACAGCTTAAATGAGTCTGTTGCAAAACGATTGGCCATTTCATACAGAATGATTAATAACGCCGAACAATCGGAACAATGGTATGCACGCGTTGTAAACATGCCAAGTGTCGAGATTGATGATTTTTTGCACTATGCAAAGGTCTTACAAAGCAATAAAAAATATGATAAAGCTCAGATATGGATGAATAAGTATATGAAAAGTGATCCAGAAGCCATACTAAATTTTATTGATCCTGTTTATATTCAGGATTTGATGAATGATTCGATTCGGTATAAAGTTCAAGTCATAAAGGCGAATTCCGAGGCATCTGACTTTGGGGTGAGTTTTTATAAAAATCAGCTTGTTTTTTCATCAGCCAGAGAAAGAAGAATGTTGATTAAAAGAAACTTCAAATGGAACAACCAGAATTACCTTCGACTCTATGAAGCTAAAGTTGAACCTGATGGTGAATTGAGTGAAATCCTCCAATTTTCAGACAAGTTAGCAACCAATTATCATGATGGCCCTGTTTGTTTTAATGAGGAAGGTGATGAAATGTTTCTGACACGAAACCATGTTTCTAATTCAAAAAGGGTCAAAAGAAATCAGGAAGGAATTGTAAGTATTAAGTTATATTTTTGTAAAAAGGAAGGTCATAAATGGTCCGAACCTGAATTGCTCCCATTCAATATGGAAGGTTACTCAACAGGACACCCGTCGTTATCCTCTGATGCTAAAAGTTTGTATTTTATTTCAGATCGACCTGGCGGTTTTGGTGGCACCGACTTGTATGTGTGTCATAGAGATGAAAATGGATGGGGAAAAGCGGAGAATTTAGGTTCTCAGGTGAATACGTCTGAGAATGAGATGTTTCCTTTTATTACTGGAACCCAGAACCTATATTTTGCCTCAAAAGGTCATCCCGGGCTTGGTGGACTGGACCTTTTTTCGATAGATTTAAATCAGAAAGATACAAAGCCAGTTAATTTGGGATATCCTATTAATACGTCGAAAGATGATTTTGGTTTGATTCTTAAGAATGGGAAGGGTTATTTTGCTTCGAATCGATTAAAAGGAGAAAGCTTCGATGATATTTATAAATTTTCAATCGAGTCTAAATTGATTAGAGGACAGGTTTTTCAAACCAATACTAATGAGGTTTTGGGAAATAGCCTTGTTACATTAAATGATGAAAATGGTCACCCAATAGAAACTGTAACAACAAAAGAAAACGGGAAATTTAAATTCTTTGTTAGGGGCGGACAGGATTATCAAATCAGATCGGTTAAAGAAGGCTTTATTGATGGTGAAGCTCTTATTGCAGCTTCTTATTTAAAGGATAAAACAGAATACTCTACTCTGGTTTATCAGGCTACGGATAATGCATTAGTTTTGGAAGGATTAGTTGTCGTCAAAGAAGGGCAAAGTCCTATCGAGGGATTGACGATTTCTGTGTATGATGAGCAAACAAAAGAAAGATTTGAATTGACGAGCGATTGGGAGGGAAAGTTTTCTTGTAAACTCAAGCGTGAAACCCTATATAAGCTTAAATATCTTAAAGCCGGTTTTATGTCGAAATATGATCTGATCAACACATATAAATTATTAAGGAATAGAATTCAGATTCGTAAGGAGTTCTATCGCTTATAGGTTGGCAAAACCTTTGTCATGAACTATATATTTGGATAAAACCAATATCAGGGTAGCAACGCTTACAACTCTACATTATCTTAACGAGGAGTAAAATCTGCCGTTGCCTTAATCATTTCAAAAAACAGGATATTTGTCAAAGGATATAGCGAAAGCAAGCTAATCAACCGCTGTGCTAATGGAGTGAAATGTATTAAGGCTGAACACCAGACCAATCGCCTAACAGAAGTGAAGGAGTTGGAAATGTAATGTATCTCATTTTTAAATAATAGAGCCGTACATAAAATGTGCGGTTCTTTTTTTTTAAAACATAAATCCAAAATTAAGAGTTAAAAATAGGTCAAGAGTTACTCCAGAACTCCGGGGATCTGATTCTGGCTGGTCACCTTATTCAGTCATTTCAATATTCTCTAGTGTGTTCGCGGTTTGAATTCCCCATTTTCTTATTTCATCTAAGACATGGGATAGAGTTTTACCAAATTCAGTTAAAGAATATTCGACCTTTAATGGAGGTTTACTTGTATAAACGATCCTCTTGATTAAGCCATCTTCTTCCAATTGTTTTAATTGCAAACTCAGTGTGCGTTCAGTGACCAATGGAATCATTTTTCTCAATTCATTGTAACGTTTGGTTCCATCAGTTAGATGAACCAATATGACTGTTTTCCATTTGCCCCCAATAAATTTCATAGTCAAACTTGTGCAACAGGGATATACTTTATCTTGAATTTGATACATGGTTTCGAGAGTTTATTTGGATATAAATTAATACTATCCTTTTTGACCGTTATTGCAAAAGTATATAACTATACTTAGGTTTGCAACTATAATTAGTATAGTGGAAATTAACAAAGATAAATATGAATTTTTTAGAATTAATGCAAAATCGTTATACAACGAAAAAATACGATCCATCAAAAGTTGTTTCTGATGTACACATCGCTGAATTAAAAGAGATTTTACAATTGAGTCCATCTTCAATTAATAGCCAACCTTGGAGATTTACTTTTGTTTCTGACAAAAAAACTAAAACCGCATTAGCAGAAGCTTCCTATTTTAATGCAAACAAAGTTTTAGATGCCAGTCATATAGTGGTGTTTAGTGTTCTTGATGATATCAGTTTATTTGAAAGACAATTACAGGGGAATTTAGCTGAGGCAGCTTTAGGTTATTATAATCAGTTTTTGAAGCCAAAAAAAGAAGAGGAAATAAAATCATGGATGTCTCACCAAGTCTATTTGTCTCTAGGTGTCTTTTTGAGTGCGTGTGCTAGTATGAGAATTGATTCAACACCTATGGAAGGTATCGTTTCTGAAGAATATGCTTCCATCCTGCAACTTGATAAGGATAAGCCATTATTTGCAGTAGCTATTGGCTATAGAGATGCTAATGATGAAAATCAACTTTCAATAAGCCCAAAATTAAGGTTAGAATATAATGAAGTGATAAAGTCTATCTAAGTACTTAATGATGTCAAGATGTTATTAAGCTTCGTAGACTATGATATTAAGATAAAGCTGTTACTGACTCCCTATGGATCGGTTGCAGCTTTTTCTTTTAGCGTATTTAATGTGAATTAATTTAATGCTTTACTTTTTTGAAGAGCCATCAAAATTTATGAAAGTTTAGGGCATAAAATAAGTATCAAGGTTTTTGCAACTTTAATGCTTTAAAGCGGAGAGAGGTATTGTTCCTCGTTCTTCGACATGAATTCTTGATTTCGTAGTGAATACTATAAAAGAGATTTTCGTAGCTAAACTTCGTGCTTTTGGTATGCAAGGACTTGCTTTTTCTGGAAAGAGAATTTTGTTTTTACTTCCACGCAGCGAAATAATACTTTGTGGATTAATTTTTTCTACTTCTTCTTCCAAAACAAGAATATCGTCGAGAGATAAGAAATTTATTGCACAGAAACCTTCAATATAATCTATTTAGCTATCTTCATCTTTAACATGTTTTTGAAGAAATAGGTTTATATTTTTTTGAAGGCTGAAAAGTATACAATATTATTACTTAATTACTCTGGGTTAGAGTTTGGGAATAATTAGCTCAACTTTCTTGTTCCTGATCACTAAAGCCTGATACACCTCCAGAGATAATAAATTTCATGGCTTCAGTGGGGCTGATGTCTATAGTTTTTATTTGAGATCTTGGAACAATAAACAGTTCTCCAGAGAAATTATAGGAATGAGGAAAATATACAGCAACTTTTTCCTTTTCGTTTAGTTTTGTCAAGTCTTCTTCGGTTAAAAATCCTATTTTTTCAAGATTAGAAATAGGATTTACCAAAACAAGTACCGGTCGGTTAAATTTTTTCCCTTTACCTACAAATGCGGAAAATAAGTCGTTGAATGCAGAATAGATTACTTTTAGCAATGGAACTTTATCCAATAAGCTTTTAAAGATAAATTTAAAGGGTCTGGCAATTATACTTTGCCCCATTATCCCAGTTATAACTAACAATAATGCCATTACTAGAATTCCTAATCCAGGGATATCTATATCGAATAACTTTTGAAATGTTTTATTTACAAGATTATCAATAAAACTAAAGATTAAATAGATGATATAGCCAGTGATCCCAATTGGAGCGATATATAGAATGCCTTGAAAGAAATAATTAACTAGTTTTTTCATGAGATCTTAATTTTGGGAAACTGTATGTGAATTTTACTCATTAATTTACCAAGCAATATTAGGCATAAATACCAAATTACCTATTCTGTGTGTTGCTTTTAATTGTTTTAGATCAAGAGGTAATCTGCAATTTTAAATGTTATAAATTATACGAATGCATCCGCTTTCAGAACTTATTAAAACCACGTTTTCTCCATGAGCCAATTATTCCAATAACTGTTACGGCAAGAGCAACGACCTTCTGTAACGAGGCTGGTTTATTCGATTCAAAAACTTGAGCTTTTGTCCCCTCTACTTCCAAGTCCACTTGATAATAAAATCAAACCCTGAATTTGTACTTTGATTGGTTGCCTGTAAAAACAGTGAGCGATAGAATTGGTATTCCATAGATATTTTTTCGGGCTCAATTGTTTTATCCTTTTTATTTAAAGTAAAAGTGCGTTCGTAGCTCAGGAACAAATTGTTGGTAATGTATTTCCCAATGGATACACTGCTCTGAGTTCCTCCACCTTTTCCTGAAATTTCTATTACGTCTAGTCCTAGAGACGATTGCAGGGCATCTTTCATGACGTTGGAAATTTGTCCGATGGCTAAATCCTTGGCAATATCTATGTTACTCTTGCTTGTAGATGCCGTTTCCCTAGTATCCAGCTGACTGGAACTCTTGTTAAAGAGCAGATAGGAAATTGCATCTTTTTCCTCAATAGGGCTGTCTTCTAGGAAAAACTCTACTTTGGGTTGAGATACTCGGCCTGATATATTTAGATTAAGTTTCTGCAACTGATTCTCAGGATCACGAAACTTATAGGCTATCTTGAAGTTGACGACCGGATTGATTTGTTGTCCTCCTGTTAGTGTAATTTTGCCTTCCTCCACCTCAAGCCTGCGGCCGTATATCTTGTAGTAGCCTCGCTTAATATTCAAATCACCGAAAAAATCAATTTGTTCCCCATCCTTTATGGCTTTGATCTTGCCAGCCAGTTCGAAATTCATATTTTTCCCTTTCAACCATGAATTGCGAGGGATTTCGACTATGAATTGCCCCTTGAGATTCTTATAAATATCAGGAGTGCCTCTGAGACTAGTATCCTTTTTCACTTTTTGTTGGCTTTGCTTTTCTTCGGATTTTTCCTGAGCTTTTACAAGCAAAGGCTGATCCATATCTACAACGCTACTATTGTATTCTTTTAACAGAATATCAGTATTTAGCAAAGAACTCAATATGGTGATATTCCCATCAAAGACAGAATGCTTTGCATCGCCTTTTACTGATAAATCGGTATTTAATATCGCCTTTACCATTTCAGAATTAAGAGCCGTGAAATTTTCACCTTTCAGTTTGATATCTACGTTTTTTATTTTACCCTTCAAAAGAGAGTCTATCTCTATTGCCCCCTTTACATTCAGCTTTCCTTCACCAGATGAAACACGAAGCGTATCAAGCAAGAAGAGATTATCCTTCAGCTGGCTGCGCATTTCAATCTGACTGTAATCTATCCCCAATTTATTATAGATCACAACTCCTTTATTCAGTTTAAACTTCCCACTCACCTCAGGTTTTCTGATGGTATTTCTAATATCCATCTCCATACTCACCAAACCTTTTGCCTCCAAGCCCCTTAGTGGGAGGTAGTAAGCAAATTGGCCGAGATCCAGTTCATCAATTTTAATTTTGGTATCTAGAGGCTTGTTGGCCCTGAAAACAAATAGGCTATCAGTAAAAGCAATACGCATTGGAAGCTGGAGCTTTGCCGAAATGATTGGTTTAGTTTTTCGATTCAAAGTACTTGTTAAGGTAAACTCCTCATCAGCATATCTAAAAGAGTTGGTAAGATTACTATAATTCAATTGATCCATTACTGGCTGTGCAATTACAAGGCTGCCGCCTGCGACAGGGTTCTTCGCGGTACCGGTGATGTCAAGGCCAAAATTCAATTTCCCTGAGTACTGATAGGGGATTAGTTTTAATTTGGAGAATTGAGAAAGGTCCATGTTCGTAATAGCCAGATGCAGGTCTTCATTACCCCGAAAAGCAAAAACGCCATCGACTTTTACTGCACTTTTCTCCGAAGTGATCTCAAGCTTGTGAAATTCGATGGAATCTTTTCCAAAACGAATAAAACTGTTTGGCCCCCCTCCAAGCCAATGGTTGTTATAAATATTTAAGTCGATTTTTGGAAGATAGAGTGATGGATTTTGCGCTATATGCAATTCGGATAAAATATTACCTTTTAGGCTGTCAGAAGCATGAAAAGCAAAGGAACTAACAACCTTTTCTTGATCTAAACTGCTCTGAAACTGCATCCCTTCAACTTCAAGATTTTGGAAACGGGCATCCTTTATCTCCAAGTCCACATTACCCGAATATCCTTTGCCGGTAAATAACAAACTGGCCTTGGCCTTAATGCGATTTGCAGCGATGGAGTCAACCTTTAACTCTTCCAATAGCAACCAGGTGTAGAAGCGAATGGAGTCGGAAGGACCGGAAATATTAGTCTCAAGTTGTCCTTCAAAACTCAAATCCTCCCGTTTGAAAGTGGAACTGAGCTTTTGAATATCCTTGGTTTGGATGCCAAGAGTAAGTTGGTTCGATTTCTTCCAGTGTCCTTTTCCACTGATCTCTCCCAAAACAAAAGGGGTTTCTATTTTGAATCCCTGTAACAGGTACTTCCCTTGTTTGACGCTTAACTGCGCATCAAAATCATCCAAGGGCATACCCAAGAAAGTTGATGAATCAACCTGCATCTGGATTTCAGCCATTAAGGAATCAGGGCTAATTCCTGTTCCATTGGCCTCGAACCTTAGGTGGATGTCGGATTGTAGAGTATCGTTTCGGGTAATTTTAGCAAGGTTAATGTTATTCACCTTGCTCAAAATAGAGTAGGAGGGCTGGGTAAACATTTGACTTATATTCACCGTAGTTTCCAAGCTTCCGAAGATCGTATTGGCAAACAGTTTTCCTTTGAGGTGTTGCTCTTTCTTCTCCAATTCAGATGTGAAGTTCTCCATGTAATAATTTCCAAAATTGGCATACCCTATCTTTGCATCCATATGCAGATATAAGTTCTGTAGGTTGATGGGGATTGAAGAGCTATCTGGCCCAATTGAATCGCTCTTTGACTGAAAATCGCTGAGAGAAAAATTGGAGTTGATATTTGCTTGAGTATTACGTATTCCAATTTTTTTGGTTCTGAACTCTTCTATCTTAGCATTCGATTGAAAAGCCAACCGACTTAAAGGCCCGGAAAGCTCCCCATCTAATTCTCCTTTAAAATGTGTTATTGGTAAACCGAGTGTTTCCATGGTTTTTTCCATGTTTTCTGCGCGAATACTAAAACCCAACTGATTTTGCCCTGAAATCTGCCCAGATCCTCGAAGGCTTGCCTTAAGGTAGGGAGTCTCAACATGAATGACCTCAATCGTGTATTCCTCCCTTTTGATGCCAAGCCTGGCATTTACTTGTGAGATTGTCTGCCCAAAAATGTAGGATTCTTCGGATTGCAGTTGAATATCTGCTTCTATTTCACCAGGTAGTACGCCTTGTCCGTTGGCTTGTATGTTCAGATTGATATTAGAGCTCAGTTTGTCATCCCCGATTAATGTTCCCAGATTGAGTCGCAACAACTGAATCATAACATCATATCTGGGTTCTGAAAAGACTTCTTCCAGATAGAATTTGGAAACCAGATCTCCGAAGACTGTTCTGCCTTTCAGATCGCCTTTAATTACATCCTTTTCTTTGTTTAAAGACAATAGTAAGTTATCCAACTTGTAATCTCCGTATTTCAAATCAGAAAACTGAGCCTTGCCATCTAAGCTGCCTTTTCGAAAATCGAATCTCTTACCCTTAAATTCAAAACTTCCCCTTGTGTTGGATTGCAATTCGGCCCTATGGGTCCAGTATTCACCATTCAAGCTATCGATTTTAACAACGCCCTCGTAGGTTGGAATACTGTTTAAATCGGCTATTTGCCCCTGAATCTTAATACTCTGATTATTCTGCGTGATATTACAATTGATGTTGCTACTATTGCCCTGATTGCTCAGAAGGAGTTCCATCCTGACTTCACCATGAAGACCAGGCAACCATTCATTCAGTTCATCAAAGTTGATGGGAGATGCTTTAAAGCTTAGCTCAGAATAATAGGGCTTGTTGAGCGGTATCGATCCCCGTGTTTGGATAGCTGTGCCCCCTAACTGAAGTTCAAAATCCTGCCAGCTATAAACAGAATCAATAATAGCTGCCTGAAACTTTAGTTTATCGAACTGAAGAGATGGTTGCTGCGTGGAAAGCTTAAAGTCATCCAAATTCAGTTTCATACTGTTTGGAGCCATTTTGAAAGAAAGAGAAGCATCCAGTTTGAGCGAGCGTGGAATCTTTCTATTTGTGTTAAGGGGGGTAATGTCGGCTTCTAAATCTGTAACATTTACCTTTTCAAGATCAATTTTCCAGTTGAACGATGCACTCTTTGTATCCTTTTTGGCTGTTTCGCCCTGGGGAAGCAATCTCTGAAAATTCCATAAGCTGTCGCTGCCTTCTTCTAGCTTAAGTTGAAGTCCTTTAAGATTTATCAGATCAATCTTGATTTTTTTAACCAATACGGCCCAAGGATTTAATTTGATCTCTATCATATCAAGGCTGGCCAACTCCTTTTCCTCCTGTTGAATTCTTATTCCATTTACCTTAAAGTGTGATAGAGGGTTACCCTCTATGCTTTTCACAGTCAGTTTCCCGTTCAACTGTTGACTGCCACTTTTGGATATCCTGGTGGCGATCCATTGGTTAAAGTTTCCGGTGGAAATGGCAAATAGCAATACAGCAAGAATAACCAGAATTCCTGCTACAACAAAACCTGCTATTTTAAATATGCGTTTCATCTCTTTTTTTTAATATTAAAAGGCATGTCCGATTGTGATAAAAAACTGGAGATTGAACTTTTCTCCCAATATTGGTGTAGCAAAATCCAGTCGAACAGGTCCCACCGGAGTTTTTACACGTAAACCCAAACCTGCGTCATAGTTGAAGCTTCCTGGGGTAAATCCCCATGAATCTGACCATACATTTCCTATGTCCATAAATGTAACTCCCGAAAAGATTCCAAAAAGAGGAAATCTCAACTCTATACTATTCTCGATCATACTATTCCCACCTACCTTGCTTCCATCTTCATTTACGGGCGAAATCTGGTGGCGTCCCCAACCTCGCAGAGATAAAGCTCCTCCTATGAGAAAACGGTCTTCAATAGGTGTTTGACTATCACCTTGGGTAGGTTCAATTGTACCGATTTTTATTTTGCCTGCAAGCACTACTTCTTTTCCAAGTGG
>NZ_JBFFKR010000054.1:0-16649 GCF_041555295.1 Ancylomarina sp.
ATGACGACTCTAATTGCTCCAATTATTCAGGCATGTGATGCGATTTCAGGAGCCCGTCCAGGCGCTCGTCGTGAGATTGTTGAGTCTTATATTAAGCGTCTTAAAGATCTTGAAAACTTAGCTCTTTCACATCCAGGTGTTCTGAAAACATATGCTATTCAGGCTGGTAGAGAATTAAGAGTGATTGTAGGTAGCGATAAGATCTCTGATAAGGAAGCTGAAGTTTTATCGTTGGATATTGCTCAGAAAATTCAAGATGAGATGACTTATCCTGGTCAAGTGAAGATCACAGTAATTCGTGAGACTAGAGCTATAAACTACGCAAAATAGATAATTGTTTTATATTAAAAATCTCCAACTCATATGAGTTGGAGATTTTTTTTTTATATAATTTATTCAATTCTTTTTTTGAAGTAGTACATTCAAAAGTTTTTTTAGAATTTCAACATATTTATAATTACTCTGTCGACCATAGCAGAATATCTGGTTTTGAATGAGTAGTTTGATCAGATCAAGATTAGTACAAGGTTTATAATACTGAGGAAGATTATTCAGTTTTTTGAATTTGATAACATGTTCCAGTTGTATAGTCGAAAGTACAGCACCATTATCAATAGGATTGATGTAGAAGTAATTTCGTTTTGATGTTTTTGATGCAGGATCGATTATAGAACTTTCACAAGATAGCAGTATGCTATTAGGAAGTTGAATGCCATTAACTGGTAGTTTTAAAGCTTGGGCAATCCCTGCATAAATAATACTTGTAATAATGTAATTACCTTTTTTTTGAGCGAGAACAGTACTAATATTTCCTCCCCAATTCGTTTCTTCTTTGGGAGATAAAACCATATAATTGTGAATGAAATAAAGAAAATGGTTTAGAATCTTGATTTTATCCAGATGGCTATCTAGCTCCTTAACCTCAGGTTTAATTTCATCAACAATCTTATTAATTATTGTTTTTACATTGTTGGTAGAGAGATGGTAACTGACACTTCTATTTATTAGAATGGCGCCATCAATTAGATTTTGTTTTGGAGAGTGTTTCCAATTTATTAGCTCCTTAATAATTGAATTGTGATGAATCTCATCGATAATTTCTTCTAAACGCTCTTGAAATAGAGGGTCGTCAGACTCTAGCCAGATATCTTCCAAATATGGAATATATGAGGCCGATAGCTTAGATAATTCGTTACTGATGTTGATGTAAACAGTTGGGTCCGAATCATCTAGGAGTGAGATTAGAGCACGTACTTTCTCTTTGTTCATATTTATTTTTGAGACCTGTTCTTTCTTAAATATAATAAAACCCACTAAGAAGAACAATTCTTGTGGGTTTCAGAGCTTTTTGATCTCAAAGTCTTAAGCTAAAGACAAATTCTCAATCTTGATATTTTGGGTTATTTACTCAATCTATCAAGTACAGTTAAGATTAGTTTTTTTATAACAGGCTTGTAATCCTTGCTTGCGTCTTTGTTTACACGATTTGCAATAATTGCACAAACAGTTGCTGCTTCGTGTCCTAATAGAGCTGCTAATCCGGCAATTGCTGAACTTTCCATTTCGTAGTTGGTAATTTTCTGCCCTTTATATTCAAAGGCTTCAATTTTATCATTCAAATCCATATCTAAAGTATTCAAACGAAGAACTCTACCTTGAGGTCCATAAAAACCATTTGCAGATATTGTAATTCCTTGAATCATATCATCACCATCAAGTAGATTGATAACTTTTTCAGATGAAGAAACAAAGTATGGTGAAGCCAATTTTGGATTCCAATTCACACCTTCTTTAAATGCTTTCTCAAATTCAAGATCTGACACGTCATCTCTACCTGCGTAGAAATTTAACATACCATCGAAACCAATTGATTTCTTAGATAAAAGAAATGAATCTACAGGAATATTTCCTTGCAATGAACCAGAAGTTCCGATACGAACAAGAGTTAGAGATTTGTGCTCTTTTTTAGGAAGGCGTGTCTCCAAATCGATATTGACTAAAGCATCCAATTCGTTAACAACAATGTCGATATTATCAGTACCAATACCTGTTGATAATACAGAGAAGCGTTTTCCCTTATAGCTACCTGTTTTAGTTACAAATTCACGATTCGAAATGGTTAATTCAACTTCGTCGAAAAAACTTGCTACTAATTCTACACGTCCAGGATCTCCTACAAGAATAACTGTATCAGCAAGATGCTCAGGTCTCAAATGCAAGTGAAAAATACTTCCGTCTGGATTAATAATTAGTTCTGATGATTTAATAGGTTCCATATGTTTTTTAAAATTTTGAATTGCAATAGTTCAGATAGCTTCAAGTATTTTACAATATCAACAAATACTATTTGTAAATAAGAAGTAGAAAAAAGAGGCAAACTGTTAATTGCAGATTAACAATACTTTATTATGGTTGTTTGGAGTAATTTATAGAACTCGAAAGTTGAGTAGATATGAGAAGTATAACTTTTCTATTTTCCCATCGAGTCCTCAAATATACAAATAAATCAATCATTCGGAGAATGAGAATATCATATATATGAAAAAAAGAGACAATGATTAAAATGATTTCTTATTCCATCTATGGATATATTATGCTATATTTACCTTTCTATTAATGAAAATTATAATGACTCTAAAGCCCATACAATAATGTTGATTTTAGTTGTTCTTAAACTAAAGTGATATCTAATTGATTGGGCATTAAACTTCAAAAAATGAAACAAAAACCGTATTTCTTAATCGTAGTTGCAGCTTTTGCACTGATTCTTGTTATGTCAGGATCGAGTATGTTTAAAACGCTTCAGCCTGGTGAGCGTGGAATTATTTTTCGTAAATTCTCAACGGGATTGGATAAAGAGAATGTTTTTATGCCTGGTTTTCACGTAATTGCTCCCTGGAATGATTTACATGTATATGATGTTAAGGAGCAGAAAAGTGAAGAGACTATGGATGTATTGGATAAGAGTGGATTGTCTGTAAATATTGATGTATCTGTTCGTTTTAATCCAACCTATACTAAAATTGGCTATTTACATGAAATTTTTGGAAAGAATTATATCAATCAGTTAGTTGTTCCAGAGGTACGTTCTTCGGTTCGTCAAGTAGCTGGACGTTATACTGCAGAGGAAATTTATTCTACTCAAAGAAAAGAAGTCGAAGATGCTATTATTACTGAAACATCTTTAATTCTTAAGAGGAATAATATTCAAATGAAGGCCTTATTGATTCGTTCGATTAACTTGCCTGAAAAAATTAAGAAAGCTATTGAAAGTAAATTACAGCAAGAGCAAGAAGCTTTAGCTTATAGGTTTAAGCTTGATCGTGAGAAGAGTGAGGCTGAAAGAAAGCGTATTGCTGCCGAAGGTGAAGCAAAAGCAAATAAGATTATT
Source organism: Ancylomarina sp. (assembly GCF_041555295.1). NCBI lineage: Bacteria > Pseudomonadati > Bacteroidota > Bacteroidia > Marinilabiliales > Marinifilaceae > Ancylomarina > Ancylomarina sp. Next base: position 3,392 of record NZ_JBFFKR010000054.1, read on the forward strand.
AATAGTAGTTTGACTACAGCTCTTTTGAAGATGCGTGGAATTGAAGCAACTATTGAACTGTCGAAATCACCTAATTCAAAAGTAGTTGTTATTGGTAGTGGAAAAGAAGGTATGCCTCTTATTTTGGGTAATAACTAATTCTTTAAACAAAATATTTGTTCGAGGCTGTTTCGTAAGAAACAGCCTTTTTTTTTATTCATCAAAATTGATGTTCGTTTTCGAACATCAATTGTTCTATAAGCGTTCACTTCTTTTGGGGTTCGAATTATCATATGGCTTGATAGTTAGGTTTGTGTGTGTATTGGTACGATAAGTGATAGTAAAGATTGACTTAGAATAACCAAAGAAAACGATACCCACTATGATTAAACACTTACTCTTGGCACTTGCCATGTTGTTTGCTTTCTACCAACCTACCCAAGCCTTTTCAAAAAAAGAAGTTCACGCAAAACGTGTTAAACAGTCTCCTAAAATTGATGGGGTTTTAGATGATGCAATTTGGAAAGATATTCCTGTTGCTAATGACTTCGTTCAATTGGATCCTGATAATGGAACGCCCTCAAATTTTAGAACAGAAGCTAAGTTTATTTATACTAACAATTCTCTTATAGTAGGCATTATGATGTTTGATGATCAGCCTGATAAGATTCTGAAGGAGCTAAGCAAACGAGACGACTTGAATAATAGTGATTTCATTCTTCTACTAATAGACCCATTTAATAATGGTTTAGATGCCTTTGAATTTATTGTGACTCCTATGGGAGTGCAAATTGATGCTAAAGTTGTTAAAGATAGAGAAGATAATAATTGGGATGGTGTCTGGGAAAGTGGTGCTTATATTGGAAAAGAGGGTTGGAGTGTCGAATTTGAGATTCCTTATTCAGCTCTTCGTTTTCCTAAAAAAGATGTACAGGAATGGGGAATCAATATTATTCGTAATATACAACGCGAAAAGGAAAAAGTAAGTTGGAATTTTATTGACAAAGAAGAATCTGGTTGGGTTAACCAATCAGGTATACTGAAAGGAATCGAGAATATTAAACCTCCTACGCGTCTTTCTTTTTCCCCCTATTTTTCTGTTTATGTCGATAAATCGTCTGAAAATTCATCATTTGAGACGAATTATCGGGGAGGTCTTGATTTGAAGTATGGTATTAATGAGAGTTTTACTCTAGATATGATGTTGATTCCTGATTTTGGACAGGTCCAATCAGATGATCAAATCTTAAACCTTTCTCCTTACGAAACTAAGTTTGATGAGAAAAGACAATTTTTTACTGAAGCAACAGAACTCTTTAATAGAGGTGGCATTTTTTATTCGAAAAGGATAGGAGCATCTCCCAAATACAGATATGATGTAGAGGATCAGCTTGAAGAGAATGAAGTTCTCTATGAGAATCCTGTAGAAGCTAAAATCTTAAATTCAACCAAAATATCAGGAAGAACAAGTAAGGGATTAGGAATTGGCTTTTTGAATTCTATGATTCGTAATACTTATGCTGACATAAAAGATACGATTACAGGCTCAAAGCGTAAATTTAAGACTCAGGCATTTACGAACTATAACATGCTGGTATTGGATCAGAGTTTAAAGAACGAATCTTATGTTTCTGTTTTTAATACCAATGTTAATGTGCCTAAAGAAGATTATGTGGCAAATGTAAGTGGTACTGAATTTCTGTTTAAAAATAAATCTCGAAGCCATCAAATTAAGGGCAAAGGGATGGTGTCCCAACGTTACGAAAAAAATGTAAGTGATGAAATTGGGCATTATCATCAACTATCTTTAGGGAAAATTAGCGGGCAATTCAATTGGAATTATTACAATGAAATGATTTCTGAGGACTATAACCCAAATGATTTTGGTTTTTTGAATCGGAATAACATCATCAAAAATAATTTTGGTCTTGGATATCATATCTATAAGCCTAAAGGAATTTTGCTGGCTCAGCATAATAATCTGACTATTAGTCATGAAACACAGTATGATCCAGCTCGTTTTTCACGTTTTACTATTTACTACAATTCAAGATTTAAATTCAAATCCTATAATTCAATTGGTGTTTTTGGAAACGTTCGACCTATGCATCAATACGATTTTTTTGAGCCTAGAGTTGATGGGATGAAACTTAGGAAAGGGTCGTCTGCATTTTTAGGACTCTGGTTTTCTTCAGATTACAGAAAAGAGTTCGCTTTTGATGTTGAATTGGAATATGGGAAACGTTTTTCTACTGATAATTTAATTGTCTTTTCTTTATCATTAAGACCCCGATATCGTTTCAGCGATAAGTTTACGATGCAATACAGGTTGAATTGGAATAGACAGTTGGATGATATGGGCTATGTGAATGATGAAGAAATTGGTGGACTAACTAATGTATATATTGGAAGAAGGAATACAGCTTATTTGGAGAATAGATTGACGGCGAATTATATTTTTAACAACAAGATGTCTCTTAGTTTTAGAGCACGTCATTATTGGGCTAAGGCTGAATACAAAAGTTTTGGTAAACTCTTGGGAAATGGTCGCCTTGAGGAAACTTCTTATTCTGATAATCATGATATAAACTTTAATAGTTTTAATATCGACATGGTATACTCGTGGCGATTTGCTCCTGGAAGTGAATTGGCCTTAGTTTGGAAGAATTCCATATCTAGTGAAGATGATAAAATAGCACATCGTTTTATAAACAACCTGAAAAATACATTTGATGCAACGAGATTCAATTCTTTATCTGTAAAACTTTTATATTATATCGACTACATGTCTTTAAAAAAGAAGAGTTGAGAATAAAGGCTAGATAATAATTTTATAGTTTGTAAGTTGACGAGTAAGAGTAGTAGATGAAAATTTGCTGCTCTTATTTTTAAGATTAAATTTGTGTTCGGAAATACTTTTCTAAAGAAAAATCCTAAAATATTAATTTTCAATTTTAATAAAACTATGATTCAAAGAATTCAAACTTTATTCCTATTAGGCGTTTTAATCCTAATGACATTGATGTTCTTTTTCCCTTTGGCAGAATTAATCGACTCAGTAAATAATTCTTATTCATTTATATACCGAGGAATTCCTTCATTAACTGAAGGCGAACCTATGCTTTTTAAAGCCTATCCGGTTGCTATTTTATTAGCCGTAATTGTATTAAATGTTTTGGTGACTATTTTTTCATACAAAAAACGTATGCGTCAGATTCGATTAACAGTTTTCAATATTTTTTGTTTGTTGGGAATGGTTGGTTTAGTTTATTACAATGTTAATTCACAACTAGAATCGATGCAAGCTATTGCTAACTACAGTATCATTAATGCTTTTCCACTTGTAAGTATTGTTTTATCTTACCTGGCAATTCGAAATATTGGTAGAGATGAGGCAATGATTCGTTCAATGGATAGAATTCGATAAGACTTAAAAGTTAAAGTGATAATTTAACTTCATTTTGATTGAATGTTTATGGAAAGCCTGCACTTGTGTAGGCTTTTTTTTGTCAAATACTGAACTATATGATTGAGGGAATATAATAAAAATGCTAAATATCACCTATTTATACAAGTGGAGCGATGTTTTATGCAGTAAATAACATTATTTATTTGTAAATTATATGATTATAAGAATAGGTTTCAGTTATTTGAAAAATCCTCCAATATGCGCTATTTATTTTTAAGTTTATTTCTAGTATTTGCTTTTTTCTTTTCAACTTTTGGTATGACTGCCTCAAGTAAGGATAAAAAACATATTTTGGTTATACATTCCTATCATCAGAGTTTTGTATGGACAGATAGTATCTCGAGTGGTATTGAGTCTGTATTAACTCCTCTGGAAAATGAGATTGAAGCTTTTTACGAATATTTAGATTCGAAACGATTTGTTGACCCGATATTTATTGAGTCTTTTGAGCAAAAATATAAACTGCTATGCTCTAAGGTAACTTGCGATGCTATTATTGTGTCTGATAATAACGCTTTGAATTTTGTGATAAAAAATAGATCGCGATTTTTTAAAGATATCCCAATCATTTTTTGTGGAATCAATAATTATAAACCAGAATTACTAAAGGGTGAAAGCCAGGTAACAGGTATATCTGAGTATGTAGCAATTGATTCTACCTTAATGCTTATGCACAAGTTGCATCCAGAAAGAAAGATTTTAGTTATAAATGATAGAACAGTAACGGGTTTGGCAAATAAGGCAATTATCATGAATGCCTTACCAAAACTTGAGAAAAACATGTATATTGAGTATTCTGATAATAGTAATATGAAGGCTATTCAAGATAAAGTTAAAAGTTTATCTAACGAATGGATGATATATCTAGCTCCCTTTACGATGGATGCTGATGGAGACTATTATTCTTTTAACGATGTTATCGGTAAAGTTAGCAAGGCTAGTTCGGTACCCATTTATGGTTCTTATGACTTTTATTTAGGTAAAGGTATTGTTGGAGGTTATATTACAAGTGGATATATGCAAGGGAAACTTGCTGGAAAATTAGCTCTTTCAATTGTAAAAGGCGCAAATGCTAATATTATTCCAGTATTTGAAAAATCTGCCGTAATTATTAAGTTCGATCAATCGATTTTATCTAAATATGATATTGATGAAAATTATTTGCCTGAGGGATCAATCCTAATAAATAGAGAAAAAACATTTTTTGAGAAGAATATTATATTATTCAAAAATACACTGCGCATAGGTTTGGTTGTCATTCTGTTATTAATTGTTTATTCAGTTCAAAAGTACAGACAAAAAAAGCTCTTAGAAGAACGCAACCTGGAGTTAGATCAAAAAGTTGAAGAACGATCTCGAGAACTCCTTGAGGTAAATGATACCCTGAATAGAAAGAATGTTGAGATTACAAAACAGGAAGAGTTAACGAAACTCGCTTATCTACGTCTGAAAGCTATTTTGAATAATTCATTAGTTGGTATTGTTGTGACTGACGGAGAAGGGAAGATAATAGATCAAAATAATCGAATATCTGAAATTCTTGGATGCGATAAAGGAGAACTCTTAGGGGGAAATATTATGTCTACTTTTTTGAGTAAAAATAATTATGATATTCTTATGAATGAATATCAGAAATTACAAGGTAGTAAGGCCCTTATCCGAAATGAAATCCCACTGAAAAGAGTAGATGAAAGTGTTCTTTGGACTAAAATATATATTAGTGAGATGCTTTATTCTCATATTGAGAATGCCAATATTTGGGTGATTGATGATGTTAGTGAAATAGTTGAAAATAGAGCTAGTTTGGAGAAAAAAACTGTTGAACTGAAAGAATCCAATGAAACTAAAGATCAGTTTTTTTCAATTATAGCTCATGACTTAAAGGGGCCTTTATCATCAGTATTGGGCCTTTTGGAGATTATCACCAAAAATCCAGAGATTTTTTCAGATGAAGAAAGAACCTTGTTCATGGGTAATTGTTATGAATCAGCTCAGGATATGAATGATTTGCTGGATAACCTATTAAGATGGGGACGTATTCAAATTGGAGGTGTTTCATGGAATCCGGAGATACTTGAATTAAATAAGATTGCTGATTCTGTTTTGCAAACACTTATAAACGTTGCAAAAGCAAAGGAAATTCAAGTGAATAATATTATTCCTGTAAATTTAAAAGCATTTGGTGATGAAAATATGATTAAAACTGTAGTTTTGAACCTAATTAATAATGCTATTAAATTTACTCATAAAGGTGGACTCGTTGAAATTTCTGCTGAAGTAAAAAATAGTAAGGTCGAAGTTCTTGTTCATGATAATGGTATTGGTATAAATGAAAATGATATTCAATATCTGTTTAATATCGATAAGAAAATTCAACAAGAAGGAACAAATAAGGAAACTGGTACGGGTTTAGGTCTTATTATTGTAAAAGATCTTGTAGAGAAAAATAAGGGGACTATACGTGTTGAAAGTCAATTAAACATTGGGACAAGTGTCTATTTTGACTTGCCTTTAAAAGCTTAAAATTGATATGAAGGATTTTCTTAAAAGGATTAATTTTAGTGGATTAAATATTGAAAATAGGGTAACAGCTATTTTTGTTTTTTTTGGTGCTTTATGGATTATCGCTTCTGATAAGATTTTGTTGTTATTAAATTTTGATGTCGATTTTCTAACTCAAATACAAACCTATAAGGGGTGGTTTTTTGTTATTATTACGGGTATTTTAATTCATAGCTTAATTAAGGCTGATAGAAAGAAAGAGGTTCAATTGAAAAAAGAATTGAATGACGCTATTCTCAAATCACAGGAGTCGGATAGACTTAAATCGGCTTTTCTATCAAATATATCTCATGAACTACGTACGCCATTAAATTCTATTTTGGGATTCTCGGAACTTCTTAAAAGTCCAAGAATAGAATATCATGAAAAGGAAGAGTATATCGATTATATTAATGAAGGTAGTAATCAGTTATTAGCAGTTCTTAACGAATTAATTGAAATTTCTAAGTTAGAATCAAATTTAACACAGGTTGATAATAAGGAATTTTGTGTTGTTAATTTATTGCACGAGTTATATCCGATCTATAGATTCGAACTCGAGATGAATAGTAATAAGAACTTGAGTTTTGAATTGAATTTACCAAATAACAACTCTTACTTAGTAAACTCAGATCGATTTAGAGTAAAACAAATCATTACGCATTTCCTAAGTAATGCAATTAAGTTTACTTTGGAAGGTTCTATCGAATTGGGTTACGAAGAGAAGAATGATTTTGTTTCTATCTATGTTAGAGATACTGGTATTGGAATAGAAAAATGTAAAATTTTAAGTGTGTTGAAGCCTTTTATTCAGTCAGATATGGCAACAGCTAAATCTTATGGTGGATTAGGAATTGGTCTGACCTTGTGTAAAGAATTATCTGTCTTGTTAAATGGCGAAGTGACCATAGAATCTGAACTAGGGAAAGGCACCTATATATCGCTCGATTTACCTAAGTTTATTAGTAAAGATGAAGTTGTGTCACAAAAAATAGTTGTTTGTTAGATTTTGTGACAGCAACTCGATATGTTTTATTTATTTGAATTTTTAATAGCTAGCTTTTTCTTAGTTTTTTTCTTCATAACTGAATGCCCAAAGCGACCAATAAGTTTACCCAATTCATAGTAATGTCCATGAGAATAAGCAATAGGTTGTGCTTTGTCTAGTCTAAATTGACCACTTTCCGGATCGATATATTTTTCATCAGCTTGCACATTAACAACTTCAGCTATAAACATATCGTGCGAGCCAAGTTCTACAATTTGTTTCAGTTTACATTCAATAGAAAGGGGGGATTCTTCAATAATTGGGGCTTTTATTTCCTTTGATTTTCCAGGGGTTAAGTTCATTTCTTCAAACTTATTGAAGTCTCTACCTGATTTTACACCACACCAATCGGTTGCGTAAGCTAAATCTTTAGTTGTGAGATTAATGACAAATTCACCATGCTTTTTAATAATATCATATGAGTGGCGATTGGGACGAATTGAGATATAACACATAGCTGGATCAGTACAAATAGTGCCTGTCCAAGCTATTGTTATAATATTATAATCTTCCTTACTAGCACCACAGCTAACCATTACAGCAGGCAATGGATAGACCATTGTTCCAGGTTTCCAATTTTGTTTTCCCATGATTATTGAATTGTTTTGTCTATTTGATTATAATTATTTGTCCCAAAATGTCGTGTAGATATTCTTTTCACCCCAATAAAAATGGATATAAGAGGCCAGCACATTATTCTTCCTTATAACTTGCGTATCTAACCGTTTAGCCCGAGCAGAATATACTTCTATATCTTTGGTTTTTTCTTTTGAATCAACCAAATGAGAATAATGAAATTCGTGGCCGAATAGTGTTTCTGCTTCTAATTTTATCTTTCGGTATCCAAGTTTTAGTTTCATGTTTTTCATGCTTGCATTCTGGTCTAGAAAACCAACCATAGGATATAGCTTGCCAGCCTTGTCAATAATATTTTTTGAGAGGTACATCATGCCACCACACTCAGCAAGTATTTTCCCTCCAGATGTAGCAAAATCCTGTATAGCTCTCCTCATACTTATATTTTGGGATAGTTCCTCTAAATACAATTCAGGATACCCACCCGCAAGATATATGAAATCGACATCAGGCAAAGTGTTGTCACTTATTGGAGAGAAGTAACTTATTTCACCAATTTGTGATAGAGCTCTTAGGTTTTCATGATAAGTGAAATTAAAAGCTTCATCTTTTGCAACACCAATTCTTAATTTTGGCTTAGTTTTAATTGATTCTGCCTTGTATTCTGGACGCTTAGAATTACATATTTCCAGTAAGCGATCAATATCAACGGTTTTCTCAAGGTGTGAAGCCATCGCATTTATGGTATCCTCATAATTATCTTCAGCTGATATTTGTAGTCCTAAATGCCGCTCGGGTAAATTGATATTTTCATTTCTTGGCACATATCCCAAAGCTTCAACGCCAACATCTTCGCAGGCATCTTTCATAAACTGATAATGAGATTCACTGTTGACGAAGTTGAAAATCGCTCCTGCAATTTTAATTTTTGGATAGAAGTGCTTGTAGCCATAAAGCAAAGGAGCTACAGAGTAAGCTGTCGCTTTTGCATTAATGACCAAAATAATTGGAATATCTAATAATTCAGCGATCTCAGCTGAACTACCTTCCATTCTGTTTGCTCCATCAAAAAGCCCCATTACACCTTCAACGACTGTAGCATCCGCCTTTGAACTGTATTTTGAATATATATCTGTCACATGTTCTGGGCTGCTCATGAAAGTATCCAGATTGATTGAAACATTTCCTGATGCCCATTCATGATGTTTGGTATCTATATAATCAGGTCCGCATTTAAAAGCTTGAACTGAGAAACCTTTATTGCGTAAACTACGAAGTAAACCTTGTGTAATTGTTGTTTTCCCAGAACCGCTTGAGGGAGCTGCAATTAAAAATTGGGGTAGCATATGCTAAACTTAAGAGTATTAAAATATATTTTAGAGAGATGTCTGATTGAAATAGAAAAGTCTATTTATTGCTTGTTGGGAAGTTCAATAATAAAATGACTGCCTTTTCCCAACTCACTCTCCACAAAAATACGACCTTGATTTTTTTCTACAAGTTCTTTTACCAGAATTAAGCCTAAACCTGAGCCTTTTTCTTCATTAGTACCTCTTGTACTAAAACTTTCATCAATTCTGAAGAGCTTATCTTGAGTTTCCTTATTCATACCAATACCAGAGTCACTAATTGTTAGTCTTAATATATCATTGTTTTGTTGAACGCTGGTGTTAATCGTTCCATTTTCAGGCGTAAATTTTATTGCGTTATTGATAAGGTTGCAAAGACAAATATTTAATGTTGGTTCATCAGCATTTACAAATTGACTAGGATTACAATCAACTTTAAGTTCTATATTCTTGGTTTTTGCATTAAGCTTATAAGTATTCACAGCAGATTCAATTAAGTTGATGATGAAAAACTCTGTTGGTTTTATTTCAATCAAACCTTTCTGTGAGCGAGACCATTCAAGTAAGTTGTCTAAAAGTGTAAATGTTGAAATTGCAGTTTCTGATAAATCAGAAATCATAAGTTTTTTTTCCTTATCATCCATTTCATCAAACTGAAGCTTAAGAATATTAGAAAAGCCTAAAAGAACATGGAAAGGATTCAATAGATCATGTGCAATAATTGAGAAGAATTTATCCTTGGTCGCATTTACTTCTTTAAGTTGTGATACCGTGTTGTTTAATTTATTAATCAATAAATCAAGTTCTTGTTTTTGGAGATTTATTTTCTTGTTTTTAGAGACTAAGGCAATGGATAATAACTTTTGTTTTCGATACTGCCAGATTGCAAAAAAGAGCAATAAACCAATCAAGATTGAAAATATGATCATATAATTGAGAGTATACTTCTGACTTGAAATTCTTAATTCCTGGACTTGGTTTTTTGTCTTAAGAAGTTGATTTTCTTTAATTTTATTCTTGGTGTCATATTGTGTTTCTAGTTTTGATAATTCGCGAGCTTTTTTATCTGTATATATACTTCTTTCAATCTCATGATGAAGTGATAAGTACTTGTATGCAGAATCAAGTTTGTTGTTAGCTTTATAAACCTTTGCTAGTGTTTCATAAACGGTGTTTTCGGTTGATTTATGTTCTGTCCCTTTTATCAATTCGTTAGCCTGTAAAGATAGAGTTAAAGCCTTGCGGGGATTGGCTGTTTTTAGATTACACATTGCCATACTTACAAGGGCAACAGCTTCACCATTAATGTATTTCTGAATCTTGGAATTTTCATATGATTTATTGTAATGAAAAAGGGCTTCCTTAAATTCTGATTTCTGATCGTATATAAGACCTATCTGCCTATGTGCCATTCCTATATATTTAGTGTTGCCAATCTTCTCAGCACGTTCCAATGCTTTGGAATAGTAATAAAGAGAACTATCTTTTTGCTGGGTTAGATTATAAGCATTTCCAAGTTGTAGTTCTGCTACTAAAATATTTTGAATGTCATTTAACTTGGATGAAATTTTCAACGATTTTTGAATGGCCTTAATAGCTTCTGAATAGTTTTTGTTCCTAAGATAGATGTAAGCAATATTATTAAGTGAAGAATAAGTCATATCCTCTTTACCAATCCTCTCTAAAAGTTCTATGGCTTTAATGTTAAACTCTAAAGCTTTGGGATAATTGGATATTTTAAGCTGAATGAGGCCCAAATTGTTGTAGATAAAAGCCTGTAGAAGTTGATCATTAACTTCTTTTGCTATAATAAGTGCATTTTCAAAAATCTCTATAGCCTCTGAATATTTTTGTTGTTCTATAAGGATAAGACCAATGCCATTCTGGCTATCACCAATCAAGTGTTTTAGATTTTTATCAAGACAATAATCAAATGATTTGTAATAATAATACAGAGCACTATCGGTTTTGTTTTTCTTATAAAAGAACTGCCCCAGAATATTATAAGACTTAATAGTTTCCTTTTGATTATCTTCTTTGAATGCAAGATGTAGGGCCTTGTTAGCAAAAAGCTTAGTACTATCATTTGAAGAAAAAGAATAGCGTTCAGCAATTTGGTTTAAAAGCTTTACTTTCTCGATTTTTTTGGATGAATATAATAACGATTTTAGGCTATCAATATTTTGAGATTTAAGGCTAGTATTGAAGAAAATACAAATAATGAGTAGATAGCGCATAGATTAGAAATAGAAAAGTATGGATAGATTGAATTTTTAAAAATACACAAATATCTTAGACCTAAAAAAGCCTAGAGATCTTTTATCTCTAGGCTTTATATCTTTTAAGACTTACTAACTTGAATCAAATACAGATTTGCAAATTAATAAGCTTAGGATTAATTGTTTTTGTGAACATGCACATCCATTTGTGGGAAAGGAATATTAAGTCCTTCTTTACCAAATGTCTTATAAACGTTCTCATTTAAAGCGAAGAAAACACCCCAATAGTCAGGAGCTTTTACCCAAGCTCTAACTGCAAAGTTAACTGAGCTATCAGCTAATTCAGAAACTGCAATAAAAACCTCAGGATCTTTGTGGATTCTTGAATCTTCGTCACATAAACGCTTGATAACTGCTCTTGCCTTATCAACATCGTCGCCATAAGCAATGCCTATTGTCCAATCAACTCTTCTCTTTTCTTCAGTAGAATAATTTGTCATCGAAGAGTTCGATAACCCTCCATTAGGGATGATAATTGTTTTGTTATCAGGAGTCGTAATGATTGTATTAAAAATCTGAATTTCTTTTACAACACCTAAATAGCCTTGTGCATCAATGAAATCACCAATTTTAAATGGCTTAAATATTAGGATCATAACGCCACCAGCAAAATTCTGCAGAGTACCAGAAAGAGCCATGCCTATGGCCAAACCAGCAGCGGCAAGAATGGCAATAAAGGAAGTCATCTCAACACCAACCATTCCTAATACACTTATGAATAGAAGCGCTTTAAGTAACATGCCAACAAGTCCCTTTAAAAATGGTTTTAGGGATTCGTCCATCTTACTTTTGTCCATCAACTTGCCTATTGATCGGGTTAGTACTTTAATTACCCAACCCCCTATAATCAGAACGACTATTGCTCCAATTAATTTAGGACCATATTCAACTCCAACTTGAATCAATTGATCTAAAATTTTCTCTGTATTCATAATTAATATGGTATAAATGGTGTAATTGAATTCATTTTATAAAATGAATACTAAAATTACGTCCTTTAAATTTTATTGTCAAATATTTTATGAATGATTTGAATAACATCCAATTTATCTATGTGAATGGATTATGACTTGTTTCAAGAATTGTAAATTCAATTTATTTGATCGATAATTCAAGCATTCTCAAAAGCGGAGCCTTTGCTTTATTTATGATATCATCAGGAAGAATGATTTCAGGTTGCTCATTTTTTAAAGCCAAGTAAATCTTTTCCATGGTGTTTAGTTTCATATAAGCACAATCGTTGCAGGAACACGATTCGTCGGCAGGAACGATTAGGAATTCCTTATCAGGTGAGTCCTTCTTCATTTGGTGAAGGATACCTGTTTCCGTAGCAACAATAAATTGCTTAGAATCTGAATTCTTAGTGTAGTTTAACATGGCTGTTGTAGAGCCAACAAAGTCTGCTAGAATAAGAACTGGTTGAGGACATTCAGGATGCGCTATAAGCGTTGCATCTGGATTCTCAATTTTCATCTGCATAATTTTTTCAGCAGATAGAATATCATGTACTTCGCATGATCCATCCCAAAGAATCATCTCTCTTCCAGTTACCTCGTTGACATATCTGCCTAAGTTTTTATCGGGAGCAAATATGATTTTCTGATCCTTAGGATAAGATTCAACAATTTGAACAGCATTCCCAGAGGTGCATATCACATCAGAGAGCGTTTTAATTTCAGCTGAGCAATTGATATAGGAGATAACAATGTGATCAGGATATTTGGCTTTAAATTTGGCGAAATCTTCACCTGGGCACGATTCGGCAAGAGAACAACCAGCATTCATATCAGGAATTAAAACCTTACGCGTAGGGTTTAATATTTTTGCTGTTTCGCCCATAAAATGAACGCCTGCAAATAAAATGATATCTGCTTTTGTCTCCGCAGCATATTGAGCTAATGCTAAACTATCGCCTTTAAAATCGGCTATATCTTGAATGTCAGGTGTCTGGTAGTAATGTGCTAGTATGATAGCATTTTTTTCTTTTGCTAATTTTAAGACTTTGTCTCTCATTGCA
>NZ_JBFFKR010000055.1:0-16416 GCF_041555295.1 Ancylomarina sp.
CCATTGGGATCATTAAATCTCCAAGCAAAATCTGGAGAACCAACCGTTACAATATCAAAAATATAATTCACAGCCCCTTGACAAACAACTTCAACAGGAGCTGTTAAAGTACTTGTCACACTTTCGGTATTTAAATTCGCATCAACAGTCTTACTGTATCCACATTTATTTTCAACTAAACAAGAATACAAACCTAGTTCATCAGCTTGAACGTCTTCAATGTCCAATATAGCAATTCCACTATCAACAACTGGCGATCCAACAGGCATTGTCCACGTATAGGTCAAAGCTGATCCAGATGGAATCGTCTCAATTTGCACTTCGAAACTTACATCTTCACCCAAACAAGTCGTAATATCAGCTAGCGATGGATCCGAAAAATTCTCTAACAGATTAATTGCAAAAGGCTCGTAGTATATTGCTCCACAATTACCTTCAGCAGTAATTTTCCATTGCCCCTTATTTGTAGCATTTGCGGCAAAAACAAATGGGTTAGCCATAGGATTAATCGTTTGTTCCTGGCCTACAGTTACATTTTCTGCTTTATAAAAGCTTGCTTGTCCATTATCAATAACAGTTATTGTTACAATTTCTCCATCACAGTATGGACCAGTCTTATCAATCGTAATATCTGTTACCTCCATTTTTGGAGTTACAGTTAATAAACTTGTCGAATTTGAACTACCACAACGGTTAGATACTGTTACTTTATAGTTACCTGCCATTGCAAGCGTAATATCTGTCAAACTAAGATCAGATTGTATTTTATCTCCGACCACAGCAGGAGGAGTTTCCCAATTATAGGTATAGTAATCTCCCGAAGTAGCTAATTCTGTACTATATAAATGAGAAGTTCCTTCACATAGACTTACTGGTGTTAAAGCAGTAAGTACAACTTGAGGATAAATGGCATCTGCAGCCAGGTTTTTAACTAATTCATTCCCTACACAAGTATGCTCATTTGCTTGTGCAATATTATAACGAGCTGACACAGCAACTTTATAATAAGAATCAGTGATAGTCGGCAAGATTGGAAATACCGTCAGATTATTCGTTTCAATCAAGACATTATCACGATACCAAGAGTATTCTATCGTTGCTCCAGCTGGTACCGTACCAACAGTAGTTAAATTCACTAATTCCTGATCACATAATCCAATTGGAACTTGTAATTCAGTCAAATTTGGTTTTCCGAAAATTTCAATTTGAACTTCCTGAGATAAAGGTGCGCAGGCATTTTCCACATCACAACGAATCGTATAAATACCAGCAGAGTATGCTTTATCTAAGTTAAAATCAAAAACTTTCCCTTCTGCCTTCTCAACACCATCTACTGACCATGCAACTCTACTATATTTACCTTCAACATTAACTTCTAGTGCTGAAGATTCACCTTCGCATAAATCAGAATTTCCAGTGAGTGATGTAATATTAGCCAATTCATCAATCACTACCTCTACTTCCATATGTGCAGGATCGACTGTTGCTCCACATTGCTTGAACTCCTCCTTAAAAGTAATTGTACAGCGATATATCCCCGCATTATAATCTGTCGTATTGGTAAAGCCTAACACATGAGTATCTAGCCCTGTAACATTTCCTTCAGCAATAGGTACATAATCATTCTCTCCATTTTTTCTTTCCCACAAATAATCATACCAGCTTGTATCACCATTAGAAATATTAATAATACCAGACTGACCTAAACAAAAATGTTGAGGTTTATCGTAAGGCGTAAAACTATAATTAGGAACGACTAAGGCATTAAATTCACCTGTTTCTTCAATTGCTGGTATAAAAGTTATACTGTCAATAGCAAATACACCTGTATTACCACCAGCATTAGCATCAATTAATGAAATGGTTGCTTTCTGATTATCTTTAGATTTCCACAAGGCAGTAATTGATTGCCACTTAGAAACATCATCAAGTAAAAAATTTGATTTAACCTTTTCATCATTAACATAAATATCTAAAAGTTGAGATTTGGCAACTTGGGCCATTCTACCATGTACTTTCAAAATATAATTATAATCTCTTTCAATTGGAATATCTAGTTTCTGATAAACGGTATCACCAGGAAAATTAGATTGAGCCAGAAACATCAATCCTCCCCCCTCCATATCATCAAAATCCTCGAATGCAGTATTCTCACTTATAGGAGTAAAAGTCAATGCAAATTCACCAGGATTTCTCAAATTACCATTAACCCAAACATAGTCTGTTTCAAAATTTCCTCGCCCACTACTAAAATCTCCATTATAAAGAATATCTAAAGAAGGATCACGGAAATAGGCCTTCAGGATATATTTAGTAGGCTCATCAGGCGCCGGCACAACTAATTTTTCATTTTCAAATAATAAGTTTGCCTCAGAAATCTCATTTTTATACCATTCATAAAAATCTGGTATCGGAGTTGCATTAAAGCCCACTTCGATATTATCGTCATAACTTTCACAAATAACATCAAGATCAGTTTCCATATTGACATGAAGATCCGGAATAATTTTAGGTATTGCTTTTGAAAAGCCTGAATAATATCCTGCAGCACCAACTACCCCTGTTTGAACCGTCCAACATACATTCAAAGCACGAGAACTCTGAAAACGAATATTTCCTACAACTGCATCCATCCTATAACTAACCCATTCGTCTGTTCCAAGTATTACCGAAGCTTCTGAAGGTAACATTTCTCTTTCTGTAGTAACGCCATTTATAATATTTTCATATTTAACCGTAGCTCCTTTCTGAGCTAATATTGTTATTACCGAATTCACACTTTCAGTTGCCAACTTATCGGCAAAGGGAATATCAACCTGATGCATTCCTGTTGCAGATAATGGCGCTATAAAATTCATTCCAACAGTAGGACCTATTTTAGATGAACTACCAGATAATGTTTGATATACATATACATTCTTCCCCTTTGTGTCTATATATAATTTATTGTCAAAATAGTTACCCGTAGTAACGAGATAAAACTCACCAGCATTTAAGGGAAATTCATTTATAGGCGTTGAACTTCCATTTAGATAGATATCCGTTCCATCTTCGGTAATTACAACTATAGGGACTTCTGTAGAACTATTGCCCTCTCCTTTAAGTACGATATATCGATCACGTATCTGATCATAAGGTACAATTTGGTCAATACCCATATCCTGTCCGGCGCTTGAACCTGATGTCCAGGAACCTGTATTTACAACAATATCTTTATCTGATAAAATATGGGTCCCGTTTAAGGCATTCATATTACCTGTTCCGAATCCTTTTGTATCATGATCAATACCTATAACATAACTTTGCCCCTTTTGCAATAAAACCGTAATAGTATCAAGTGCGGAGATGGCAAGAGGCTCCATACTCCCAGCTATTAACTGAGATATAACTTCTGTTTTAATATCTGTAAATTTGACTGTGGTATTATCTTCTGTTGCCATAACAGAAAAAAAGTGAGCTCGTCTGAAGGTTGCTCCAACATTCGCCGTGTAAACATGGCCTGTCCTAAATTCTTTCCCCATTGCAAAACGACCCTTAGTCGTTAAAGACCCACCTTGATCTTCTGTTATACATCTAAGGTTAACATATATAGGCGCATCATAGGATACAAATTTAAGCCCTGCATCAGCCAAAACTGTGTTCAATTCATTTGCCCCCACAACTCCCACGGGAAATTCATAATCAGTTGGATAAGAATTAATATAGCCATAATTATCTGCACGAGAGGTTTCAAAGACATAACGATATGGCTCAAAACGAGAAACTTGTATTTGAGCTAATAAATTATTATCCCCCTTATAAATCCACACATCAATTAAGTCTCGACTATCGGTCGTAATTACAACCACATTTCTACCAATATCTTTATTAGAATTAGAACCATTATACAATGGTGGCACATAGTGGATATAATCCAACTGAGCAAAAAGCTTTGGTGCAAACAAGCTAAGTATCAGAAATGTACAAAACTTCATTAAAAACGAAGAATATAATATATCTCGTTTATTATTCACAGTATTAGTATCCATATCTAGGTAGAGATGAGGTTAAAACTACTATTATCTATAGTAAAATATTGAAACAATAAAAACTGAATCAAAAGATTTATTCTAATATAATATATTCAAAAAAACAGCAACAGCTCAATTCCTTACACAAATATCAACTTCACAATGACCAAATCGCTAATTTCATAGACGAACTAACACAATCAAAGATACACAATTTATAGCTTATATAAACAAAAAAAAAGAGGCACCCACAATTGGATACCTCTTTAGTTTTTATTATGATGACTTTGGATTACGAAATCACTGTATTCTCAACCTCTTCAACTGTAATTGGAATTCTCTTACCAATCAACTGACATCCTTCTTCTGTAACTAAAAGATCATCCTCGAGTCGAATACCACCAAAATCACGATACTCATTTACCTTATCGTAATTGATATAATCTAAGTACTGCTTTTCGTTTTGAAACTTATCAATCAATGCTGGTATGAAATAGATACCAGGCTCATTAGTAATAACAAAACCAGGCTTCAACTCTTTTCCTAGACGTAAATAAGCTGTTCCAAATTGACTCGCACGCTTGATCTCCTCATCATACCCAACGTAATCTTCACCAAGATCTTCCATATCGTGAACATCTAAGCCCATCATATGTCCTAAACCGTGAGGCATAAATAAGGTATGGGCTCCTGCTGCAACAGCAGCATCAGCATCCCCTTTCATCAAACCAAGTTTAATCAAACCTGAAGCAATCACCTTACACACCTCTAAATGAATAGAACGGTAATCAACACCTGGACGAATTAATTCAGTTCCTTTATCAATGGCTGCTAATACAATCTCATAAATTTCTCTTTGTTTCTGAGTAAACTTACCTCCTACTGGTATAGTACGTGTATTATCAGAAGCATAATGTGTATCGGTCTCAGCGCCACAATCAACTAATAATAAATCGCCTTTCTTAAGCAAATTACCATGCTCATGATTATGAAGAGTTTCACCACGTTTTGAGACAATGGCAGGGAAGGAAAGCATCCCTCCAGCTCGAAGACTTATAGCCTCAACCTCGCCAGCAACTTCTCTTTCGTAAACACCATCCTGTGCCATTTTCATAGCGGCAACATGCATCTGATAACCTGTTTCAGCAGCACGTTCAAGCTCTACTATTTCACAAGGCTCCTTAATTTCGCGAAGAGCAACAATAGCTTTAATAAATTCTACTGATGCCTGAGCTTTAACCTCAGCAGGCTTAACACCAACCAACTCTTCTAACAATATTTTATTCTCAGCACGATATACAGGTAAAAAGTGAATCTTACGACCCGCTTTCATGGCATCAGAAATAAACTTATTCAAGTCAGTAAAAGGAGCAGTCGCTTCGATACCAACCTTTGATGATTGATCTTTTACTGATGGCTGTGGTCCCATCCAAATAATATCATCGATATCAACATCGTTTCCGAAAATATAATCCTTGTTATTATCGATATCGCAAACACCTGCGAAGCCAGGATGATCTAATCCGAAGAAATACAGAAAATTACTGTCCTGACGATAGTGATAAATATTATGTGGGCAATTCATTGGTGCATCCGGATTACCAAGGAATAAAGCGATTCCATCTTTCATGGATTGACGCAACTTTTCGCGTCTGTTAATATAAACTTCTTTTGAAAACATGATATGTTGTTTAATGGTATAATAATTTAAAGAAAGGCTAACTAATCGATCGAATCGATTACCGCTAAAATCAACAAGCTTGCCCAAAACAGACGAAAGATAAAAATTAACTCGGAATATTCCTTATTAAAGAAGCTTAATAGAATCCACAAAAAAAAGCCTTCCCTAAGAGAAAGCCTTGAAATTCTATTATAATCTAACACGATATTATTTTACAACAATATCCCTATCAATAATTTGATCTAAAGAAATAAACGTCTCTGTTTTAGAAACACCTGGCACATTCTGAAGGGTATTAATTAAAACATCCATAAGATGCTGATTATCTCGACAAAGCATTTTTACTAAAAATGTAAAATTCCCTGTCGTAAAGTGGCACTCAATAATTTCTGGTATAGCCTCTATTCGACCAACAACTTGCTTATACTGATGTGCATGATCCAGAAAAATACCAACATAAGCACAAACTTCATAACCTAAAGCTCTTGGTTTCACGATGAACCTTGAACCATCGATAACCCCAGCATCTTCAAGTTTTTTTACCCTTTGATGAATGGCAGCACCAGAAATACCACACTCTCTAGCAATTTCTAGAAAAGGAATACGTGCATTTTTTATCAGATAAGATAATATCTTCTGATCAACATCATCAATTTGAAACTTCATTTTCATTAGTTTTTATAGCTTAAGTTGATGTATAAAACAGCAACTCTTGATTACAGTTTATTACTTTAATAACAAAATTAGTAATAATTCATAAGCAACACACGTTCCAATTTCTATTTTATCAAATTTAGAACGAATACAGGGAAGCTTTCTTAATTATTAACTACGCTAAAAATTCTTAGTCGAATTCAGCGTTTTAAATCCTATCAGGCGATCGTAGTTTTTCTCAATATCGTGATAATAGACATATATCATATAATTATTCTCGGTTTGCCAATGACTTCCTTCTATATATCTTATATCGGGATAGTCTTTCCCATTTTCTAACAATCCATACACATAGTTATAATACCCTTGTTTTAGATAAATGCTTTTCTGATACACACCCAAATTGTGGTCATAAACCATTCGATTATTCTCATTGCATTCCCAATTATTAAAAGCGCCATAAACATACATTTGACCATGTTTTAATTCATTATCAAAAGGAAGCGTAAACACAACGTGTGCATAGTCCGCTTCGGTTGTTGGTTCTTTTCTCTCATCAACTGAAACAACAGAAATACCATTATTATCTCTCCTAAATATATAAGGATCAAAATGACGATTTTCACCTGGACTTAAAGTAACAACCGTTTCTTCTTCAACATTTTCAATTGATCGTATATAAATAGATTGATAACGAAAACTCTTAAGATCGAAATAATGAAACTCATTATTACCTGGAAACACATATTCTTGATTGTTATCGAAGACTAACTCGTCTTTACGAATAAATATAGGCTTCACTTTCATTTGACTTCCATCAGATCTATCATTTTGACGGAGAATAACAGTAAGGTCAGAATGCGGATTATCAATTAAAAAATTGGGATGAAGGATGCTAAATATGACTTCCTGATGGGTTTTTCTTCTATCCATGTCAATAGGATGCTTAACTTTTCCTTTTATTTCAACCTTAGAATCTAGAGCCATAAACCGTTGGCGAAGCACAACATTTTCTACATCAAAATCCTGATATACCTCAAGAATATAATTCCCAGAGAGTTTCAATTTTACATCCCCATTGGGCAATAAGAGTGAATAGTGCACATAGTCGACATTTGTATTGAAAGAAAACTCATAATCTTGAATCTGATTTTCAGAAAAGCCATCCAGAAAATCAAACTCACTTAACCCTGATGATTTCCAATCAGCATCACAATGAATAATTCGATATGAATAATCCTGTATGCCTTTCCCCAATTCATCAAATGAAAACTGAAGTTGATTTTGACCATTCAATTCAATTATCGATGGAGACAACTCCCAACCCACAGGGTGACATTGAACAGTATGAATGCTAACTTTTTTAATTTCGCTTTTATATACAGAAGTCTCTTCTGAAGCAAAAGTGCTTAGACAATAAGAGATACATAGGTGTGAAATAAAAAAAACTCTAAGGAGGAAATTATACATTTGGATATCTATATATGATGTTTATAAATTGCAAGATTTTCTACAAATATATAAAATTGCTTTATATCTTTGTTTTCGATTTTCCAAGACAATCTATCTGGTTTCTATTAGTTTTAAAATACCATTAAGATACCATTCTCAAAATAGAAACGCGCTTGGATTTAGTTAATTCAGAAACAAATTAATCATATCAAATAGTTTAACATGTCTGAAGTTAAAAAGATCAAAAAAGGCTTAGATATTAAGCTGATAGGAAAGGCTGAAAAAGTACTTGAAAAGGCTGATCGTTCTGAGACATTTGCAATTAAACCTACCGATTTCCCTGGACTTACTCCAAAATTAAAAGTAAAGGTTGATACTGAAGTAAAAGCAGGTTCTGCTTTGTTCTTCGACAAGTATCGTCCTGAAATTAATTTTACGTCTCCAGTTAGTGGTAAGGTTGTTGCGGTGAATCGTGGCGAAAGAAGAAAAATCCTTGAAGTTATCATTCAGGCTAACAATGAATTGCAATACGAGGAATTCAAAAAAGCTAATCCTACTGACTTATCTCGCGAGGAAGTTAAAGAGGAATTATTAAAATCAGGTTTATGGGCTTTCCTCCGTCAGCGTCCTTACGACGTCATTGCAAATCCTGCTGATGCGCCAAAAGCAATTTACATTTCTGCTTTCGATACTGCGCCTCTTGCTGCCGATTTCGATTACTTAGTTGAAGGTGAAGCTGAGGCTTTTCAAATGGGTCTTGATGCTTTAACAAAGCTTACCGATGGGAAAGTTCACTTAAACATCGATGCTAAGAAAACGCTGTCGAAGGTTTTCACTGAAGCAAAGAATGTTGTTATCAACAAATTTGCAGGTGTTCACCCAGCGGGTAATGTTGGCGTTCAAATCCACAAACTTGATCCTATTAATAAGGGTGATGTTGTTTGGGTAATTCGTCCACAGGAAATTCTTTTCATCGGTAGACTATTCCAAAAGGGTATTTACGATGTAAGCTGCAAAATAGCTCTTACAGGTTCAGAAGTGAAAAATCCTTCATATTATAACACGATACTTGGAGCTTCGGTTCGTAACATTCTTAAAGCACAGCTTAAGGATGACGATAAAATCAGAGTTATCTCGGGTAATGTTTTAACTGGAACACAAATTCCAGAAGATGGATTCCTAAGTTTCTACGATTCACAAATCACTGTTATTCCAGAAGGTGACGAATTTGAATTTTTAGGTTGGGCACTTCCTGGCTTACAGAAATTCTCTATGTCAAAAACATTCTTCTCTTGGTTAACGCCTAATAAGGAATACAGATTAGATGCAAATCTACATGGTGAGCACCGTGCTTTTGTAATGACTGGTGAATACGATAAAGTTTTACCAATGGACATACTTCCGTTGCAACTAATTAAGTCTATTATGGTTGAAGATATCGATCAGATGGAACAATTAGGTATTTACGAAGTAGCTCCTGAAGATCTTGCTTTGTGCGAATTTGTTTGTACTTCAAAAATTAATGTACAGGACTTAGTTCGTCAGGGAATTGATCTGATGATTAAAGAAATGAGCTAAAAAAAACGGAAAACTATTTATAATGAAAGCACTAAGAAAATTTCTTGATAAAAAGAAACCCTTATTTCAAAAGGGTGGGAAGTTTGCAAAGTTGCAGTCCTCATTTGAGGCTTTTGAGACTTTCCTATACGTCCCTAATATAACTTCCCACAGCGGAACCCATATTAAAGATGCTATCGATTTGAAGCGTACCATGTCGGTTGTTGTATTGGCTTTGATTCCAGCTTTATTGTTCGGAATTTATAACACAGGTTACCAGCATTTCCTTTCTCTTGGCCAAACAGCTGAGTTTATGGATATTTGCATTTATGGTCTAATCGAAATCCTACCTATTATCGTTGTTTCATACGTGGTTGGTTTGGGTATCGAATTTGCCTTTGCTCAAATGCGTGGTCACCAAGTAAACGAAGGCTTCCTGGTTTCAGGTATGCTTATTCCTCTAATTATGCCTGTTGGAGCACCTCTTTGGATGGTTGCTGTATCAACTGCATTTGCT
This sequence comes from Ancylomarina sp., assembly GCF_041555295.1. NCBI lineage: Bacteria > Pseudomonadati > Bacteroidota > Bacteroidia > Marinilabiliales > Marinifilaceae > Ancylomarina > Ancylomarina sp. The sequence continues at coordinate 9,872 of NZ_JBFFKR010000055.1, forward strand.
GTAGTTATTGGTAAAGAGGTTTTTGGTGGAACAGGTATGAATATTTGGAATCCAGCTCTTGTAGCTCGTGCCTTCTTCTTCTTCGCCTACCCTTCAAAAATGTCTGGGGATATCGTTTGGATTGCTGATAAAGCAGATAGTTTCTCTGGAGCTACACCTTTAGCACACGCTGCAACTCTTGTAGATGCAACTGGCGAGGCTGCAACTTCAATCTACACACAACATCTTTCAAATGCATGGGATATGTTTGTGGGTTTGATCCCAGGATCGATTGGTGAGACTTCAACTATTGCTATTCTAATTGGAGCTGTTATTCTAATCGCTTCAGGAATTGGAAGCTGGAAAATCATGGCATCAGTATTTGTTGGTGGTTACACAATGGGAGCAATTTTCAACCTTATTGGTGGTAATGCTTATATGGAGTTGGTTCCAGCATGGCAACACCTTATTATGGGTGGTTTTGCTTTTGGTGCTGTGTTTATGGCTACCGATCCTGTTTCTGCAGCTCAAACTGCTCGCGGTAAAATTATCTACGGTTTCCTTATTGGTTTCCTAGCTGTTTTGATTCGTGTAATGAACGCAGGTTTCCCAGAAGCTATGATGTTAGCAATTCTATTGATGAACACATTTGCTCCACTAATCGACCATTACGTGATTCAGGGTAACATCAAGAGAAGATTGAAACGTGTTAAGATAAATGCTTAATTAAAAAAACGTTTATAAAATGAATACTCAAAGCAATACATATACATTTCTTTACGCTGCCATCATGGTAGTGATTGTTGCGGCTGTACTTTCTTTCACTTCATTGACATTGAAAGATCGCCAAAACATGAATAAAGAAATTGAGAAAAAGCAAGACATTCTAAAAGCTGTGAATGTTGCTTCGACTCCTGCCAATGCGGTTGAGCTATACGACAAGTACATTGTTGAAGCGATTATCGTAAACTCAGAGGGCGAAGTGAAATCAAATGATAAAGCTGAGACTTTTAAAGTTGATCTAAAACATGAAAACAAGAAAGATCTTTCTGAAAGAAACCTTCCTGTTTTTATTTTCAACGATACTAAAGTTGGCGAGAAACTAATTATTCCTGTTCTTGGAAAAGGAATGTGGGGACCCGTTTGGGGATTTATCTCGATGGAGCCAGATCGTAAAACCATTTTCGGTGCGACATTCGACCACCAAGGAGAAACACCAGGTTTGGGTGCTGAGATCTCTAAAGCAGAGTTCCAAAAACCATTTACTGGAAAGCAGATCTTTGATGAGTCAGGTGTTTTCACTTCTCTGAAATTGGTGAAAGGAACTGCCTCTACTAACCCACATGCATTCGATGCTGTATCTGGTGGTACTGTTACTTCAAAAGGTTTGGAAGCTATGCTTCAGGATAACCTTAGCAGTTATGAAAAGTTTTTAAAATCTACAAAACAAGATAAAGATGAGCAATAAAGAACCATTATTCTCAGCTAAGAATCGAAAGTTGCTGACCAATCCGTTGGGAATCGACAACCCGATTACCATTCAGGTATTGGGTATCTGTTCGGCCTTGGCGGTAACTGCGAAGTTAGAACCCGCAGTGGTAATGACCATTTCCGTTATGGCTGTATTGGCACTTGCTAATGTGATAGTTTCATTACTTAGAAATACTATTCCATCACGTATTCGTATCATTGTACAACTTGTTATTGTTGCTGCATTGGTAATCCTCGTAGACCAAATTCTAAAGGCTTATGCTTATGATGTAAGTAAGCAGCTTTCAGTATTTGTTGGTCTAATTATCACCAACTGTATTATTATGGGACGTCTTGAAGCATTTGCTTTAGGTAATCGCCCATGGCCTGCCTTCCTTGACGGTATTGGTAATGCAGCTGGTTATGGTATTATTCTAGTAATTGTAGCTTTCTTCCGTGAATTGTTAGGATCAGGAACCCTTTATGGTTTCAAAGTGATTCCTCAAGCATTTTACGATATGGGATACCAAAACAACGGACTAATGATATTGCCTCCAATGGCACTTATTACTGTAGGTATCATTATCTGGGTACAGAGATCTCGTAATAAAGCTCTAATTGAGTCCTAATTTTAAAGAAAAATCGAAACATGGAAAATCTGATTAATATATTTATCAAGTCGATTTTTATCGACAACATGGTGTTCGCATTCTTCTTTGGAATGTGTTCGTACCTTGCAGTTTCTAAAACTGTAAAAACTTCTATGGGACTAGGTTTGGCTGTAATTTTCGTATTAGGAATTACAGTTCCTATGAACTACTTGCTAAACAAATATATTTTGGCTGAAGGTGCTCTAGTATGGCTTGATTCTTCAATGGCTGATGTTGACTTAAGTTTCTTAAGTTTCATCATGTTTATTGCAGTCATTGCTTCTATGGTGCAATTGGTTGAAATGGTTGTTGATAAATTTGCTCCGACACTTTACTCATCTCTAGGTATTTTCTTACCACTTATTGCTGTAAACTGTGCAATTTTGGGTGGATCTCTTTTCATGCAAGAAAGAGATTATTCAACATTAGCTGAAGCGACTTCATTTGGTCTTGGATCAGGTATTGGTTGGTTACTAGCAATTGTAGGTATCGCAGCTATTCGCGAAAAAATCCGTTACTCAAATATTCCTGCTCCTCTTAGAGGACTTGGAATTACATTTATTGTAACTGGATTAATGGGAATCGCTTTTATGAGCTTCATGGGTATCAAACTCTAAGCGAATAAGACAATAAAGTAAAACTGAATTTTCAAAATTTAATTGAAAAAGAGATGATATTATTAACAACACAGGTACCTGATATAGCCACTAGCACTGGGACTATTGTTGGGATAAGTATTGCAATTTTCCTACTTGTGATCCTGATTCTAGTTTCTATCCTTTTGTTTGTAAAGCAGAAACTAACTCCATCAGGAGAAGTAACGATTGATATTAATGATGGCGCTCAACAATTAGTTGTTCAGCCAGGCAATACCCTTTTAGGAACCTTAGGAGCTTCGAAAATCTTCTTACCATCAGCTTGTGGTGGAGGTGGAACATGTGCCATGTGTAAATGTCAAGTACTTGACGGAGCAGGCAGCATTCTTCCAACTGAAGTTGATTACTTTACTCGTAAGGAAGCGCAGAACAATTGGCGTTTAGCTTGTCAGGTAAAAGTAAAAGAAGACATGAGCATGTCGATTCCTCAGGAGATTCTGGGTATCAAGAAATGGGAATGTGAAGTGGTTTCAAACGGTAACGTGGCAACTTTCATTAAGGAATTTGTAGTAAGATTACCTGAAGGTGAAATTCTTGATTTCAAATCAGGTGGATACATTCAGATTGATGTTCCTAAAATCGACGTTGATTTTAAGGATATGATTATCGAAGATGAATATCGTGGTGAATGGGAACAGTTTAAGATGTTTGATCTTAAAATGAAAAACCCAGAGCCAACTTACCGTGCCTATTCTATGGCTAACCACCCAGCTGAAGGAAACATTGTAATGCTTAATATTCGTATTGCAACACCTCCATTCGATCGTGTAAACGGTGGCTGGATGAAAGTGAATCCAGGAATCTGTTCTTCATTTATTTTCTCTCGCAAGCCGGGTGATAAAGTGACTGTTTCAGGACCTTATGGTGAATTCTTCATCAAGGAAACCAATAACGAAATGATGTTTATTGGTGGTGGTGCTGGTATGGCTCCAATGCGTTCTCATATCTTCCACTTGTTCCATACTGTAAAAACAGGTCGTAAGGCTACATTCTGGTATGGTGCTCGTTCACTAAAAGAAGTATTCTACGCAGATCAGTTTGATGCTATTGCAGCTGATTTCCCTAACTTCGAATGGCATTTAGCTCTTTCTGAGCCACAGCCGGAAGATAACTGGGAAGGACCTACTGGATTTATCCATCAAGTTATTTACGATAACTATCTGGCTAATCATGATGAGCCAGAGGATATCGAATATTACCTTTGTGGACCTCCAATGATGAATTCAGCTGTTACAAACATGCTGTATGATTTAGGTGTACCAGACGAAATGGTTGAATTTGACGATTTCGGATCATAAATATTTTAAAGCCTCGGATTTACCGAGGCTTTTTTTATGCCCAGCCACAAGCAATATTTTTTATCTTTACGATCTATTATTATTCAAGTTATATTTTGAGCTGCAATCTCCATGATTAAAAGAATTCAACTACTCCTATTAGCTTCGTTGCTTCTATTTGCCTGTCAACCTACAAAAAATGACTATCAGTTTAATGAAGGCTATATATGGGGAACCATCTATCACATTATCTATGATAATTCAAAAGGTGGAGACTTACATGATGAGATTAAGGCTAAGATGAATGAATTCGATCTTTCACTTTCAACCTATAAACCAAACTCGACCATATCACGCGTTAATAATAACGACTCGACTGTCGTACTCGATCCTTATTTTAAAACGGTATTCAACAGAAGCATTGAGATATCTAAAGCAACCAATGGTGCTTTCGATATGACCATAGCGCCTTTAGTAAATGCATGGGGATTTGGCTTTAAAAACAAACTAGATCCCGAAGACATTCCCGTTGATAGCTTGCTTCAAATTATTGGCTTTAATAAGGTAAGAATGATCAATGATAAAATCATTAAGAATGATCCTAGAATCATGTTCGATGCCAGTGCCATTGCTAAAGGTTACGGGGTAGATGTGATTGCCAACTTTCTAGAAAATAAAGGTATCTCAAATTATATGGTTGAAATTGGTGGTGAAATTCGAGTAAAAGGTGTCAGTAATAAAAATCGCTCATGGCGAGTTGGCATTGATAAGCCCATTGATGATGCCACATTGCAAAAAAGAGAAATTCAGGATGTTTTAAGCTTAGTTGATGGAGCAATGGCAACCTCGGGTAACTATCGCCAATTCTATATTAAAAATGGAAAGAAATACGCACATACCATCGATCCAAAACTAGGCTATCCGATTCAGCACTCTCTGCTTTCGGCATCAGTAATTGCACCTGATTGCATGACAGCTGATGCCTATGCGACAGCTTTTATGGTTTTAGGACTAGAAAAAAGTGTAACTATTGTTGAAAATGATCCCAATCTAAATGCTTACTTTATTTACACCGACGAAGAGGGAAAATATCAAACCTATTCATCGGATAAAATAAAAGAGATGATTCTCAAATAAAGATCGAATCTATATAATACAAAAACCCCACTCGTCGCTTAGTGGGGTTTTTGTATCAAATATTTTAACCAACGACAAAATAGTTGTCATAAGATTGACTAATTAATTAAGGATTTTTGAATGGAAACTTTAAATATTAATCTAAAGTTTACCGAGTTCTTTCTCTAAAATTGTCTCTTTACTATATTGTCCTTTCTTATAAGCTTTTGCTTGTTCAAGCTTATCTTGAGAAGTTGCACAAGTCACTCCCCCCTTCTTTAAGAATTCTGTTTTTCCGATATGCGTTTCTGGGAATTGCCCATTCTTCTTGACAAGAATCGTAATTGCGAAACCAATAAAACCTATTCCTAAAAGAACAACGCTAACTAAAATGAGCTTTAAAATCATGATTCTACATATTTATATTATTGGACAAAAGTACCACTTCCTTTACACAATTCAAATCAATTAAGACAAGAGAGTCTTAAATATTCAATCAAACCCTTCTTATTTAGAATAAATCTCACTAAATTTGAATGGCTTAACAAAATGGGTGATAAAATACGACTAGAAACGCAATCGTTTACATATTTTATCGCTACTAATCATTATTAATTGTGAGTATGTCAGATATATATAAGGAGAATACTAAAAAGGAAATTTCGTTCGAAGATTTCAAGAATGAAGTTCTTGAAGATTACCGAATTGCAAATATAAGTCGTCAACTAAGTCTATTAGGTAGAAAAGAGGTTCTAACTGGAAAGGCTAAATTTGGAATTTTTGGAGATGGTAAAGAGCTTGCTCAAATTGCTATGTCTAAAAGCTTTAAAAATGGTGATTGGCGATCAGGTTATTATCGTGATCAGACTTTTATGCTTGCTGCAGGTATGTTAACGCCTGAGGAATTCTTCGCGCAACTATACGGGGAAACTCAACTTGATAAAAATCCAGGCAATGGTGGCCGTTTAATGAACAATCATTATGCATCACGTAGTTTGAATGCCGATGGTAGCTGGAAAAATTTAGCTGAGCAAAAGAACTCATCTGCTGATATCTCTCCAACTGCTGGACAAATGCCTAGACTTTTGGGTCTTGCATATGCTTCTAAAATTTTCAGACAAAATAAAGAATTACATGGCTACACTGAATTCTCAGACAAAGGAAACGAGGTTGCCTTTGGAACCATTGGGGACTCGAGTACATCTGAAGGTCATTTTTGGGAAACAATTAACGCTGCTGGTGTATTAAAAGTACCAATGGCAATGAGTGTTTGGGACGATGGATGGGGAATTTCAGTTCCCAATAAATATCAAACAACTAAATCGAACATTTCAGAAGTCTTAAAGGGCTTTGAAATGGATGAGAATGGTGATGGTTATCATATCTACAAGGCAAAA
>NZ_JBFFKR010000056.1:0-16268 GCF_041555295.1 Ancylomarina sp.
AGTTGAATAGATGAACGATATAAGGATACAAAGGTAAAATTCTTATCTTTGTCATCCGAAAATAATTATAGCATAACAGAATCCTACAGGGACATAAAATACGATAAAGATGAGTTTTATAGAAGAATTACAGTGGCGTGGCATGATTCACGATATGATGCCAGGTATAGAAGAACAATTGGAGAAAGAATTGACATCGGCATACGTGGGAATCGATCCTACTGCTGATTCTTTACATATTGGACACCTGGTAGGTGTGATGATGCTTAAGCATTTTCAGGTAGCTGGTCATAAGCCTATTGTTTTGGTTGGTGGTGCTACAGGTATGATTGGTGATCCTTCTGGAAAATCTCAGGAAAGAAACTTACTTGATGAGGAGACATTGCGTCATAATCAGGAATGTTTGAGAGCTCAGCTAGCAGGATTCCTTGATTTCGATTCTGATGCAGTCAATGCTGCTGAGATGGTGAATAATTACGATTGGATGAAGGACTTTTCATTTTTAGATTTCATTCGTGATATCGGAAAGCATATTCCTGTGAATTACATGATGAGTAAAGATTCTGTGAAGAAGCGTTTAAGTGCCGATTCAAATGCAGGGATGTCTTTTACTGAGTTTACCTATCAGTTGGTTCAAGGAACTGATTTCCTTGAATTATATAAATCAAAGAATTGTAAGCTTCAGATGGGTGGTTCAGATCAGTGGGGAAATATCACTACTGGAACTGAATTAATTCGTCGTAAAGAAGGTGGTCAAGCCTGGGCAATTACTTGTCCTTTGATTACAAAAGCCGATGGTGGTAAGTTTGGTAAAACTGAGTCAGGAAACATTTGGCTTGATCCTAAATACACATCACCATATAAATTTTACCAGTTTTGGTTGAATACAACCGATGCTGATGCAGAGAAATATATTAAGATTTTCACCCTTATTTCGCGTGAAGAAATAGCCGCTTTAGTAGAAGAGCACAAAGAGGCGCCACATATGCGTAAATTGCAACAACGCCTTGCAAAGGAAGTGACAATCATGATTCACTCTGAAGAGGATTACAATATGGCCGTCGAAGCATCTCAAATTCTATTTGGACGTGCTACAGCTGATGCTCTGCGTAAGCTTGATGAAGATACTTTTCTTTCAGTATTCGAAGGTGTGCCTCAGTTTAATGTTGATAAATCAGAATTTGAAAATGGTGTTGATGTCGTAGAACTTTTAGCTGTTAAAGCTGAAGTTTTCCCATCGAAAGGGGAGGTAAGACGTCTGTTTAAGGGAAATGCAATTAGTCTAAATAAGGAAAAAGAGTCTAATGCTGAATTGATCGTGACTAAAGAACACCTTATTGCTGATAAATATTTATTAGTCCAGAAAGGGAAAAAGAATTATTTCCTTATCGTAGCTTGCTAATATGATAAATATAGATTAGTTTTATATTCTTCTAAATTAAGACTAACCAACTAATTCAATATTAAATTATGAAGATTTTAAATTACACATTGATCTTGATTTTCGCTTTAGGTTTGTTAAGTTGCGGCGGAGGCGGAGATGGTGCTGATGAAACAGCTCCCGAAGTAAAATTCACAAGCCCAAGTACAAATGCTGCTTCACCGACTACGATTACAGCTGGTCAAGCTGTAACTTTCAGTGGTACTTTAAGTGATAATAAGAAATTAAAATCAATTTCATTTACAAATCTAGGAGAGAAAGCCAAGACAGTTAATGACTTTATTCTAGATTTCAATGAGAAGCTAAATAGTAAGAAACCTTCTTCGGGATCTGTTCTGGATAAGTCAGAATCAGCTGTTAGTTTCGCAATTGAAACTTTAGCAGGTGCTCCAGCTAATGAGTATACCATGACTTGTACTGTAATTGACAATTCTGATAATCCTACGACTAAGACATTTTATATCAAAGTTGAGTAAATTTTGATTTAATATAGAATTTAAGACCTGAGCATTGCTCAGGTCTTTTTTTATGCTCAAATCTGGCCTGACTGAAGTTTTTTTGAATATGCTTATTCCATATTTATGCTCAAATTAAGCCTTTAAGAACATCTTTCTAATTTTTTTTCAAAAAAAACAGGCTTCAAAAGCTCAATATAATTAGGCTTTTTGGATAGAATGCAAATGTTATATGGTACTATGTATTGCATATTACTATTTTTAATTCGTATATTTGGTATAACAAGCAAGTGTGTTTGGGATGGTATTGTATGAAAATGTATTTGAAATGAAAAGGAAAATAAATAGAATCATGATTATTTGCATGCTGATCGGATTCTTCATTAGCCCAACAATTTTGAAATCACAATTGATTCAAGCTAATAATTCCGTTTTCTCTTTATTGGAGTCAGATACGCAGTACACATTTAACAACTGGTTTAGTTTAGATTATTTTTTTGAAGCTGATTGGTCATCAGAGGAGAATGAAACATCTAAAGGAGACAGTTTGAAAAACAAACTTGAAGTCAAAAGTAAAATGAAGAGCTCCAAAAACTCCGCCATCCCAGAATTGGATCGAAGCTCTTTAAAGAAAATTAAAAAGAATAATTTTAGAAATAAGCCTGTAATAATTCAAACAAGAATTTAAAACATATTCCAAATGAAGATAGAAAATACGAAAGCACAGATGCGAAAAGGAGTATTGGAATATTGTATTCTTTCCATAGTCTCTAAAAATGACGCTTACGCTTCAGATATTATTAAGAAGCTTAAGGAAGCCAAGATGATAGTTGTGGAAGGAACGCTTTATCCCCTACTAACACGCCTTAAAAATGACGGATTACTCAGTTATCGCTGGGAAGAATCGACTCAAGGACCACCTCGTAAGTATTATGGTATTACCGATACAGGTCGGGCCTTTCTTGGAGAACTAGATAGTTCGTGGCAAGAACTTGTAGATGCTGTTACAACCATTCAAGCTTAAGCATCAAACTAAAAAAAGAGTATTTGAAATTATTTGTAATGCCACTAGAAGTGTAAGAGTTTATTTCTAGACGGTATTTAAATATTAAAATAAAAAAAGATGAAAAAGACATTCACAATAAACATTAGTGGTAGCATCTTTCATATAGACGAAGATGCTTACCAAAAACTCCAGGTTTATCTACGCAGCATTAATGCTCATTATGGTGCGAATGAAGAAGGACGTGAAATTGTTGCAGATATTGAATCTCGAATTTCCGAAATTTTCAACGAGAAGCTAAGCTCGAAGGATCAGGTTGTGACAGAGACAATGATTGGTGAGGTGATCTCAATTATGGGGAAACCAGAGGAGATTTTTGAGACAGATAACGAAGAAGAAGTTGTTGGAGCTAAAAAACCTTACCGTAAAAGAAGACTGTTCCGTGATCCAGATCATCGTGTATTTGGCGGTGTTGCTAGCGGTATATCGGCCTATTTCGGTATTGATGTCGTTGTTATTCGATTAATTTTTGTTTTGTTACTGTTCCTTGGAGCTGGAGCTTCATTTATCCTTTATATTATTCTTTGGATAGTTGTACCTAAGGCTACTACAACGGCTCAGAAACTTGAGATGAAAGGTGAAAGGGTTAATATATCTAATATAGAGAAATCGATTAAGGATGAATATCAGGAAGTGAAAGAGAACTTCGATAGTATGCGCGAAAAGAGAGGTCCTCAAGTTCGAGATGGTTTTGATAAAGGTGTTAATTTTGCAGGATCAGCTCTACGTCTGTTTTTGAAAGTTGTACTAATAATTTTAGGACTAGGCTTAATTATTGCAGGTATTATCTCCCTTCTAACATTCCTGGGCTCCCTTATTTTCACAACAACAGTAGTTGGTCCATTTGCAGGGATGCATTTCCCTGGAGCTTTTATGCCTGACATGTTCTTTACAGGTATGGGAATCAAATTATTTTCTCTTGGTTTGACGCTTGTCATTGGAATTCCTTTAATACTACTCATTTTTGTAGGAATTAAGTTACTAGTCAAGTTTAAAACAAATAATAAGGCGATCGGTCTTACTGCTTTAGCTCTTTGGCTAGGAGGTATTGTTCTTATGATCTCGGTAGGGCTTTCTCAAGCAAAATCATACATAAGCAGTGGAACAACTTATGCTGATACCGAAATTCTGGACAATTTTGATGGTAAAACACTTTATATAAGATCAGAGAAAAATATCGATTTCAATTGGCACGATGCTAATGTCGATTTGGATGGTGTAAAAATCATTGTGAAGGATGATGAGAAACTCGTTCTGGGTGAACCGACACTTGATATTGAAAAGAGTAGTTCTGATAATTTTGAGATTATCATGAAGAAAAATTCAAGAGGACGAACTCACGATGATGCTGTCGAAAATGCTGAAGAAATCAAATATTCATGGAAACAGGTTGATTCTTTATTAATTCTTGACGAGTATTTCACCTTGCCTGTTGGCGATAAGTGGAGAAATCAGAAGCTACATATCGTCTTAAAAGTTCCAGAAGGTAAGGCTGTGTTCATTGATGAAGAAGTTGATGATATTTTGGATGATGTAAAAAACGTAACAAATACATATGACCGAGATATGGGAGGGAAGAAATGGATCATGAAAAAAGAAGGATTGACATTATCTCGTGATTAAGCTCATGGCTTTATATATAGTAATCTAGTTGATGACAAAGCATGAGTTCATTTTGGTCAAATGTGACTGATGCTTGTCATTAGATTTTAATCTAAAAATTAGAAAAATGAAAAAAGTAGCAATTATATTAATGGTAATCCTTTTTCCAGTACTTGTAAATGCACAAACAAAGGGAGAAAAACTACACGAAAAATATTCAAAATACGATGAGTTCAGCAGTTTTGGTTTCTCTGGCGATTTTCTGAAAAATCTGGATTTTGAAGTTGACGAGGATGAAATAGAAAAGAATATATCGGGTGATTGTGATGGCATTAAGCTATTAAGTTATAAGCACGAGGATGGAAGAGGAATTAAGTTTAAAAGGCATGTTATTTCTGAATTGACATCGGGTAAATACAAACAAGTTCTAAAGGATGTTGAGAAGGATGATGATTCTGATGAAGTTTACTTTTTTGCCTTGGGCAAGAAGAAACGTTTTAGTGAATTCCACCTTTTACATTATAATGGAACCCGTACTTCATTAGTTTCATTCTTTGGTGATTTCCATATTGATGAGTTGAAAACACTATCGCATTACAAGTTCGATTAAGAAACCTTAAATTAAGAGATATGCAACGACTTTATAAATCAAGCGATAAAAAAGTAGCAGGGGTTTGCGGTGGCTTGTCGCATTATATTAATCCCGAGCTCGATCCTGTGATTGTTAGAGCTATTTTTCTGATGTTATGCTTATTCAATCCATTCTTGTTGATCGGCTATTTAATTATGGCATTAATACTGCCCGATAATCCTGTAAGGGTTGTCGATTGAGATAGACAAAAGACTCATGCCTCCTGAGTTTGGTCTTTTTCAAAGGAGGTTATATTGAGTTAATAGAGCAAGCAATTTAATTTGTTTGCTCTATTTTTTTATGACTATTCTTAGAGTTTACGAAGAGAATATTACCAGATTGAAAAATACACTAGTGTATTTTTGGAAAATACTTATGTGTCTTGTTTGAAAATACACTAGTGCAAAATCGGAAAATACTTAGGTGTATTTTCGAATAGGAAAGTAAGTGCATTCTTGTAGAATTCTCAATGAGAGTATTTGTAGCCTATAATAGCTTTAGTAATAAACAGCCTAGGACTAATATACCAAATAGAATTTCGGAGATCTTAGAATTACGGTTCATGACAAAAAAGTAACTGAAGATGTAAGAAAGTGGTACTGCAGCGATAAGAGTTTGAGCTAATATAGAAGAAGGGAAAAGTATACCAGAAGCAACACTAGTAATGAATAGTGCGACAAGAATGATGAGGTATTTTCGAGAACGAACTCGTTTTTCTTCAAATCCCCATATGGTGAAGAAAATAGAAATCAGACTTAGTAAAGCTAGAAATACCCAGAATAGAATTTGAGCGATTGAGAAACTTGCTATATGCTCATGACTAGCAAAAATCATTTTAGAATGTTCTAGAAAAGTTTCTAGATTTCCTTGCCAAAAATACCAACAACAGATAAAAAAAAAGGGTGTGATAAAACCGAGTAAACCTCCTAGGAATTCTCTTATTCGAAAAGAACCAAGTATAATCAAAGCCCAAATAAACCAGAAAAAGAAAAGACTTGTTGGTAGATAAAATAAACTGGCTAAACCTATAAGTAAGCCAGCATCAAACGAAGATGCAATACTCTGACTGCCATGATAAATTTTAAAGATGCGGTTTAAAGAGAGCAGTAGGAATAGTGCACTAATAAGGGCTGGGTGAAGTCCATTAGCCAATATTGCACATGAAGCAAGTAGTATAAATAAAGCAGACGGTAGATCGGTGCGTTGTTTTATAAATATAAACTGTTCATTGAGTTGGATGAGGCTATAGGATATTATTAGAATAACCAGATAACCGAATATGTTTAGATGTAAAGGATTACAATTGAGTATGCAAAGTATGGTTTGGTAAAGGGGCATTTGCATGGAATATTCTGCTAATAAAACAGGATTCTGAAATGCATTTAGCCATAATAATAAAGCAATAATAGGAATAAGAATGAAATAAATAGGTGAGCGTCTTCTTAAAACTTTTAATAGCATTATTGTGATTTTAAATATTCAACTTCTTTGCAAACTCAATTGTAAGCCATTCGACTATTGTAAATCGAAACCAATATCTTTTCTGTAATATTTACCTTCGAATTGGATCTTCTCAGCATTTAGGAATGATTTCTCAAGCGCATTAGCAAGGTTATCTCCGTAAGAACTCACAGCAATAACACGTCCACCATTAGTCACAACATCATTGTTGTTATTTGTTGTTCCGGCATGGAAAACCAGACTGTCAGAAACCTGATCGAGACCACTGATATGCTTTCCTTTTTCATAAGCTTCAGGATAGCCACCAGATACAAGCATAACAGTTGTTACTGTTCTTTCATCTAATTCCAATTCGAATTGATCTAGCTTTTTATCTGCAACAGCTATCATTAATTCCAGAAAATCAGACTTGATACGTGGTAAAACAACCTCAGTTTCAGGATCACCCATTCGTACATTATATTCGATAACGAAAGGATCGTTGTCGACCTTCATTAAACCAATAAAGACGAAACCAACAAATGGTGTTTTATCTTTTTGGAAACCATCAATGGTTGGCTTGATAACACGTTCTTCAACCTTGCTCATGAATTCTTCATTGGCAAAATGAACAGGAGAAATAGCTCCCATGCCACCCGTGTTTAATCCAGTGTCGCCTTCGCCAATTCTTTTGTAATCCTTTGCCTCAGCTAGAACTTTATAATTTTTACCATCTGTCAGTACAAAAACAGAAAGTTCTATTCCAGATAAAAATTCTTCTATAACAACAGTAGCACTGGCAGAGCCAAACATGCCTCCAATCATTTCCTTAAGTGAATTTTTGGCTTCTTCAAGATTATCGATAATCAAAACACCTTTACCAGCAGCCAATCCATCTGCTTTCAGCACGTAAGGAGCTTTTAAGCTTTCGAGAAATTGGTAACCTTCTTCAAGGTTTTCAGATGTAATACTTCTGTATTGAGACGTTGGAATCTTATGTCGAGCCATGAAAGCTTTTGCAAAATCCTTACTGCCTTCCATTTGTGCTGCGGCTTTTTCAGGGCCAATAACAGCAATTTGTTTGAGCTTTTCGTCAGCTAAGAAAAAGTCGTGAATTCCATTTACCAAAGGATCTTCAGGACCAACAATAACCATATCGATTGCTTTATCAAGAACAAAAGTTTTCACCTTTTCAAAATCGTTTGGATTGATGTTAACATTTTCAGCAATCTCTCCAGTTCCAGCATTTCCTGGAGCAACATATAATTTTTCTAGCTTACTGCTTTGAGCGAGTTTCCATGCAAAGGCATGTTCTCTTCCTCCTGATCCTAATACAAGTACTTTCATGTGCAAAATTTAGACGACCCAGTTGTTAACTAGTGGCGTTTCAATGAATTTATAGAATGGTTTATATTTCGAATTTTGTTTTCAAAAATACATCATCTGAAGATGTTCGTTTTGAAAGAGCAAATTTACGGAATGATATGATTAAACAAATTGTGAAAAGCTATTTTTTTAAGAATGCTAAGTCGAACTATTCGAATTGTAGAGATTTAAAGAAAATCTGCTTTTTATCAAGTAGCACTTGTTTCATTCTAGTAGGACCGCCAATGGTAATCTGATAGATGAAATGACCTCTAAAAAAGAAGCGTTTGAAGTAGGTGAATTCGTGCTTCCCAACCATCATGGTGTAGATAATTTCTTTTCCTAACATCCTCTGATAAGTCACACTTTGCTCTGAAACCAAAATCGCATCACTACTCAGTAGACTTCCTTCTTTCATTTGGGTATAATATTCTGAAGGGTCAGAATGATTAAAATCAACATTAATGCCCGAAAAATCAGAAGCCACAATACCATATATATTTGCAGCATCTCGATGCGAGAAAACTTCTGACTTTATGCCATTAAGTTCTTGATTTCTGATGTAAGGAGTCTCTGGCAGCTCGAAACTGATTTTCGATTTCTCAGATTTAGTTCTTGTCCAATTTATCTGAGCTTGAACAGTAGAGCAAATGCTAAACAGGACAAGAAAGCCGAGGACTTTAGATTTTATATTTTTCATTTCTAGTATTTTTAGTAGGTATCTGGAAGTTTTATACCTTTTATTGTTCTGTATAGATCAAGGGCAAAAACATCGGTCATTCCAGAGACAAAATCCAAAACTGACATGATTTTTAAATAGTCATCATTCCCTTTATGGCTGTATTGTTCGGGAATTAGTGATAAGAGTTTTTCTGAGTAAAAGCTATTAGGATTAAGGATGGCTTCTACAAATTCTTTCAGTAAGGTTCCTAAAATTTTATAGCCAGCTAACTCAATTTCGAGTACTGAGCGATGTTTGTAGATTTTTGATATAGCGATTCTTGTACATTCCTTATAAGCAAGTTTTGAACTTTCAGAAACCTCTTTAATAAGTGTCGATGTAAACTTACCAGCCATTATCTTATCTTCATTATTAATGAAAACGGTGACACACTCCTTGATTAATTTCCCAATTACACCGGCTCTGATGTAAGCAATTTGTTCATTGGTGTCACTAACTTCTTCGCAGGTTTCAGATATTCGATCAAGTGAATTGATATCTTCAGTTTTGTCGTAAAAATTCAACAATAGATGTTTTGTCTCTTCTGTGGTCAGGATTTTTAGTTTGTGAGCATCCTCAATATCCATTATTTGATAGCAAATATCATCGGCAGCTTCAACTAAATATACAAGTGGATGGCGAGCAAAAATTCCTGACTTAATTTCGGGTATACCTAGTTCTTTGGCAACTTTCAGGTAGTTCTCTTTTTCAGTATTGAAAAAACCGTATTTGCGTTTCCCAACTTCAGGAATTTTATAAGCTTCCCATGGGTATTTGATTATAGATGCAATGCTCGAGTATGTTAGTGCAAAACCACCTGTTCTTCTACCATTTAATGTGTGAGTTAAAAGGCGAAAGGCATTGGCATTACCTTCGAAATTACAAAGATCTGCCCACTGTTCTTTCGAGAATTTAGCTTCAAGCTTTTTACCTTCGCCATGAGTGAAGTAATGGGATAGGGCTTCTTCTCCTGAATGTCCGAAAGGCGGATTACCTAAATCATGAGCCAAGCAGGCTGTTGCAACAATATTGCCGATTCCATCCAGATAAGGGTTATTTTCATATTTCTGTGAACTGGCTAGTTTCTCCGTCAATAGATTACCTAACGAGCGTCCTACGCTTGAGACTTCTAAGCTGTGGGTCAGTCTATTGTGAACAAAGATACTGCCAGGGAGAGGAAATACTTGCGTTTTATTTTGAAGCCTTCTGAAGGGTGATGAGAAAATTAAGCGATCGTAATCCCTTTGAAATTGAGATCTAATTTCGTGTTGGTTTATTACGATACGATCTTCCTGACCGAAGCGCTTGGCAGATAATAGTTGGTTCCAGTTCATGTTATATTGTTGAATTTCGACTAAAATTCGTCATCATAAATCACTTTGTGATTTAATCGAAGCTAAATTACACTAAATCCCCCATGT
Organism: Ancylomarina sp.; assembly: GCF_041555295.1. Taxonomy (NCBI): domain Bacteria; kingdom Pseudomonadati; phylum Bacteroidota; class Bacteroidia; order Marinilabiliales; family Marinifilaceae; genus Ancylomarina; species Ancylomarina sp. The sequence continues at coordinate 10,140 of NZ_JBFFKR010000056.1, forward strand.
TCTTTTAATCATTTAAGTTGAATTCACAGTTTTTTTATAATTTAAACTTGTGTACATAAAAGGTGTTCATTATCGGACGCTGGCGTATTGATATCGGACAAGTTGTTCATATTGTTTTGTTCAGCAATACTCACTATATGTCTGGTTTGTATTTGTTTGTGATTGCTGGCATGACTATTGGTTCTAGAAACACCTAAAATGTGTATTTTAATCTATTTTAACTTAATTAGACGAGATACTTATCTTAACTTTAGCATGACGTTCACCGAGTTAATCGGACGTTTATCTAAAATTGTTTGATAATAACCCTTAAATCTTTAATATTAGATATCGAAATGCTGACCAAATTTCGATTCGATCTGAGAAGCAATTAAAAATACTAACTATTATGATCCGATTAAAAAATATTCACAAGTCTTATATTACGGGTGCGAATAAGCTGCATGTTCTTAAGGGAATTGATTTGCATATAAAAGAAGGCGAATTAATTTCTATTATGGGGTCTTCGGGCTCAGGAAAGTCTACACTTCTAAATATCTTAGGCCTTTTGGATACTCATGATGACGGAACCTATATTCTGAATGATCAGGAAATAAAAGCAATGAGTGAAACTAAGGCTGCAAAGCTTAGAAATAACTTATTGGGGTTTGTTTTTCAATCATTTAACCTGATTTCGTTTAAGAATGCCATGGAGAATGTGGCACTTCCATTATATTACCAAAAGGTTCCTCGTAAAAAACGTAATAAGATTGCTGTTGAATATCTCGATAAAATGGGATTGAAGGAATGGGCAGAGCATATGCCAAATGAATTGTCGGGTGGACAGAAGCAGAGAGTCGCTATTTCAAGAGCAATGATTACCAATCCAAAGATCATCCTTGCCGATGAGCCTACTGGAGCTTTAGATTCTCAAACTTCGCTTGAAGTAATGGAATTGCTTAGAGAAATTAATAGAACCGGAATTACCGTGATCATTGTTACTCACGAAACTGATATTGCTGAGATGACTGATAAAGTGATCAACTTAAAAGATGGAATAATTGAATCTATCGTTGAGCACAATCACCAACTGAGTGATGTCACTTCGATTATCAAAAAAGAAAAAATCACTGAGTAATTTACGAGAATTTTAATTTCAGACTATGTTTGATAGAGATAAATGGAACGAGATCTTCAGTACCATTAGAAAAAATAAAACCCGAACCTTTCTTACTGGATTTTCTGTAGCAACAGGAATCTTTATGCTGATTTTCCTTCTAGGTGCTGGAAGAGGTTTGCGTAATGGGATGAAAGATGTTTTCGCTCAGGATGCTACAAACAGTATGCAGATATGGGGTGGACGAACCACTAAGGCATATAAGGGGACTCCTGAAGGGAAACGGATTCAGATGAAAAATGCTGATTTGCTGAGTCTAAAGAAATCTATAGAAAAGATGGATGCTATCTCAGCAATGAGTTATATTCCAGGTGCAGAGGTTATATCCTATAAAGATAATTTTGGCAATTTTAATGTTTCTCCAATTCACGATACGTATCAGGAGATTACGAATTTCGATATTCTAAAAGGGCGCTTTCTAAATAAAAAGGACATAAAAGATTATCGAAAAGTTGTAATTATTCAAGATGAAGTAGAAAAAATATTGTTTCCCAAAGAGACTTCTATAGGTAAATACATAAATATTAATGAGATCAAGTTTAAAGTTGTTGGGATCTTTTCTAAGAAAGATTTTAACGGGAATTCTCGAGATATTTATATTCCGATTACAGTCGCTCAGAAAATTTTCAATAATAACGATCATCTTCAACGGATTTCTTTTACTCTTAATGACGTTTCTTTAGAGGAAAGTAAAGACATTGAAAGACAGATTACATATCAAATGGCTGCGAGACACAATTTCAGCAGGGAAGATAAAAATGCTTTATGGATTCAGAATAGTATTGAACAATCTAAAGGATTTGCAGACTTGTTTAGTGGTATTGAGAAGTTTGTTTGGATCATAGGGGTTTTTACCATTTTACTGGGGGTTATTGGAGTCTTCAATATTATGATGATTGTTGTGAAAGAACGAACCAAAGAAATCGGTATTCGAAAAGCTATTGGAGCATCTCCAATTTCTGTTGTTTCGCTTGTTTTGATGGAAGCTATTTTTATTACAGCTGCTTCGGGCTATGTTGGTTTGATTGCCGGAGTCGGACTACTTGAGACGATTTCAAAATTTAATCTTATTGAAAAACTATATCCTCCAGCGGCAATTTATTTTTTAAATCCACAAGTTGATATGGGAATTGCTGTTGGTGCAACAATTGTTCTTGTAATAACAGGTGCTTTGGCAGGTTTTTTTCCTGCTCGTAGAGCTGCCTCTATTCGACCGATTGAAGCATTGAGGGATGAATAGTTTCTTTTTAAGTAAGTAATTGAAAGGAATCTTATCTCAAAGAGATTCGAGTCAAAATCAAAAAAAACAAAAGAATGTTCGATTTAGATAAATGGCAGGAAATTACTTCTGCCCTCAAGAAAAATAAATTAAGAACGGCTCTGACAGGCTCAGGAGTTATGTTTGGGATTCTTATATTAGTCACTCTTTTGGGGCTAGGAATGGGTTTTCAAAACAAAATGAAATCAAACCTAGGGAATTTGGCAACGAATTCGACTATTTTTTGGACCGAGAGAACAACAAAACCTTATAAAGGCCTACCTAGACATCGTAGTTTTCAGTTCGAAAATTCAGATCTGATTGCAATGAAACAATCCATCTCCGGAATTGAGAATGTTGCTCCGGAAATTAATGCCTGGAGCAATGGAGATCCGTATAATACTTTTAATAAAGAGAAAAAAGGGAATTTCAGAATCAAGGGCTCTTCACCTGAGATGAATAAAGTGATTCCGGTGGAAGTTCTCTCAGGACGATTTATCAATGAAAACGACTTGAAAGAAATGAGGAAAGTCATAACGATAGGTCCACGCGCAGTTGAACTTATGTTTGAGGATGATGAGGAACCTCTGGGACAGTACCTGAAAATTAATGGTATCTTCTTTCAAATTATTGGTACTGTTAAACCATTAAGCCGAATTATGGGGATGAACGATGATATCGTTCAAATGCCAAACACAACACTACAAAAAATTTATAACCGAGGGGAGAAGTTCAACGTTTTTATGGCAACTGCAAAAGTTGGAGAATCTGTAGACGAATTAGAAGATGAAATTATCAGTTTGCTTGCTCGCCGTCATAAGATTAACCCTGAGGATAAAGAAGCTTTCGGGCATTTTAATCTGGCTAAGCTTTTTAATAAACTCTTTGGGCTATTCAATAGTATTGGCTTCTTGTTTTGGGTGATTGGCTTTGGTGTTTTAATTACCGGAATTATTGGTGTCAGCAACATTATGCATGTTGTCGTAAAGGAACGAACTCGTGAAATTGGCGTGAAACGTGCTCTTGGTGCCAGTCCTCTATCCATAATTAGCCAAATTGTTACTGAGGCTGTTTTCCTGACCACTTTTTCAGGCTTTTGGGGTTTGGTTATAGGCGTTCTGATTGTTGAAGGAGCTGGTAAAATGGCTGGAGATTCTAATCAAATGATTTTAAATCCATATGTCGACATAAAAGTAGCCTTTATCGCGCTTGGAGTTTTGGTTGTGTTTGGCTGTTTTGCCGGATTGTTACCAGCACAAAAAGCGATGAGAATTAAACCCGTAGATGCCTTACGTTACGAATAAATAACACTTGATATAACCCTTGAAATAACATTTGATATGAAAAAAGTTTTTAGAATTGTATTGATCGTATTCTTTATCGGTCTGTTTGTAGGAACCATTTTTTTCCTTTACAATAAATCACAAGAGAAACCTGAGATTTATGATACAAAATCTGCAGAGATTACGGATATTATTAAGAAAACTGTTGCCACTGGCTCAGTAATTCCTCGTAAAGAGATTCAGATTAAACCTCAAGGTGTATCTGGTATTGTTGAGACTCTATTTGTTGAGGCTGGGCAAATGTTGAAGAAGGGTGATAAGATTGCCAAGATCAAGATTATTCCTGATATGATCAACCTGAATGCAGCAGAGTCGCGAGTGGATAGAGCTCAAATCAATTTTGAAGATGCTCAAATTAATTATAATCGTGACAAGCTGCTTTTTGAAAGGAAAGTGATTTCAGAAGCTGATTTTCAAAAGCCAAGTTTAGCTTTCCGAAGTGCACAAGAAGAATTGAAATCAGCCAAAGACAATCTTCAGTTGATTAAAGAGGGTGTGACATCGAAGTCTGGTGCTACTACCAATACAATAATTCGTTCAACTATTGAAGGGATGATTCTTGATATACCTGTAAAAGAAGGTTACTCGGTTATTCAGAGTAATACTTTTAACGAAGGAACTACTATTGCTATTGTTGCTGATATGGGTGAAATGATTTTTCAGGGAAAAGTTGATGAAACTGAGGTTGGAAAAATTAAGCAAGGCATGAATCTTCAATTGACTATTGGTGCTATCGAAGATTACAAGTTTAATGCTCATCTGGAATATATTTCACCTAAAGGTGTTGCCGAAAATGGAGCTATTCAGTTTGAAATTAAAGCTTCCGTTGAATTAAGTAAGAAACACTTTATTCGTTCAGGATATAGTGCTAATGCTGAAATTGTTCTTGAAAAAAGAGAGAAAGTATTGGCTGTAAATGAAAGCCTATTAGAGTTTAGTAACGATTCTAGTTTTATTTATATTGAAACCGAGCCTCAAGTTTTTGAAAAGCGATTTGTTAAGACAGGCTTATCTGACGGAATCAATATCGAAATTCTTGATGGAGTAACGAAAGAAGATAAGATTAAAGGAGAGAAGATGTCAAAAATCGAGAGAATGAAAGAGATGAAGAGGAAGAAGGATGAGGAAAAGAAGAAAAAGAAAAAAACGAATAATTAAATCTTAATTTCTTCTCGTCAAGAAAGCAAACAAAAACTAAATATTATATGAAAAATATATTTTTAATCATTCTTTTATTCTCTTTAGGCTTTGGTGTACATGCACAGGAAAAGTGGGATTTAAAGAAATGTGTTGATTATGCCAAGGAGCATAATATAGCGCTACAGTTGAAGAAGCTAGATGCAGGGATTCAAGAGAATAATGCCAAACAAGCCAAGTATAGTTTATTGCCAAATTTGAATGCAAGTTCAGGTTTTAACCGTAACTGGGGTCGATCAGAAAACAGAGAAACAGGAACTTATACTGATATAAATTCTAAGTATGTCAATGTTGCTGTGAGGTCTAGTGTTTCATTATTTGAAGGTTTTCAGAAAAGGAATTCAATTAAGCAAGCAAATATTGATTGGCAAGCTTATTTAGAAGATATTGAGAAAACGAGTAATGATATTTCTTTAAGAATTGCATCTTTTTATTTGGATATTTTATTCAAAAAAGAACTTCTACAGGTAGCTAAGGATCAGTTGAAAATAACTCAGCTTCAGATTGATAGGACTTCAGTTCTGGTTGAGGCTGGAACATTGCCTAAAGGAACTTTAATGGAGCAGAAGGCTCAGGCAGCTCAGGAAGAATTAACTGTTGTAACCAGTGAGAATAATTTAAATCTTTCTTTACTTGATTTAGCCCAGTTATTAGACCTTAGTTCGGCAGAAGCTTTTGATATTGAAATGCCTATTTTGCCGATTTTAGATTCAGGGCGTTCATTGTTGAATCCTAATTCTGTTTATGACATTGCCTTAGCTTCTTTGCCAGAAATTAAGGCTGCAAATCTACGTCTAGAGAGTACTGAAAAAGATCTAGATATTGCCAAATCAGGTTTTATGCCAAGTTTAGTGTTAAATGCTGGGTGGAGTACCGAATATCAAAAGTTGGATGGTTTTTCTGCAGCTAGTTTGGGAGATCAGTTTAAAGATCGAGTTAATAAATATGTTGGATTATCTTTAAATATTCCAATTTTTAATGGAGGAACTGTTAATCGTAATATTAGCAATGCGAGGATAAATATTGACCGTTCAAGATTGAATTTAGATAATACTAAGAATATCTTAAGAAAAGAAATAGAACAAGCTCACGCGAATGCACTTGCATCAATGAAAAAATATTTCTCAAGTGAAACGGCTGTTTCTTCTACTGAAGAGGCATTCCGTTATACCGAA
>NZ_JBFFKR010000057.1:0-16098 GCF_041555295.1 Ancylomarina sp.
TCATCTGCATTTATAAAGATTGCTTTTGCATTTAGATTCTGGGCTAATTCAACATCGGTCCAACGGTCTCCAATAACAAATGAGTTTTCTAAATCATATTCATCCGAAAAGTACTGTTCTAATAGGGCAGTGCCTGGTTTACGAGTGGGAGCATTGTTCTCAGGAAAGCTTCTATCTATAAAAACTTCAGTAAATGTGATGCCTTCATTCTCCAGACTTTGCATCATTTTATTTTGAGCAGGCCAAAAATCCGCTTCGGGAAATGAATCCGTTCCTAAACCATCTTGATTGGTGACCATAACCAATTCAAAATCGAGCTGAGAAGCAATTTTGCCTAAGCCTTGAAAAACGCCAGGGTAAAACTCCAGTTTTTCCAAGCTGTCAACTTGAAAATCGATTGGTGGTTCAATAATGAGAGTCCCGTCTCTATCTATAAAAAGAACTTTCTTTTTTTGTGATGTATTTTGCATGTGGTTGTTTATTTGGCTTGAATAGTTAGAATTTTATTGATCTTGAAATTCCCTAAGAAATTTGTATAATTCTTGGTTCTCAATAGGCGTTCCAATACTTATTCTTAGGCAATTTTTAAGCCGTGAAATAGTCGTTCTGTTCCTGATAACGATACCCTTTTCAATTAAAAACTGATAAAGAGCATTGGCATCTTTAACCCGAATTAGAATGAAATTTGCCTGAGAAGGGAATACCTTTTCTACGAAAGAATGGCTTCTGAGTTCATTCATCATAGCATTTCTTTCTTCAAGCAGGGTATTTATCCTTTCCTGATAAGTCTCTTCGTAGCTTAATAATTCAAGTGCCTTATTTTGAGTCAGCGTATTGACATTATAAGGCTGTTTAATTTTATTTAAGATCTCGATGATCTCAACTGATGATAAGCCAATACCCAAACGAATGCCTGCCATACCCCAGGCTTTTGAAAGGGTTTGTAAAATCACAAGATTTGGATACTTATCAAGATCTTTCACCATGCTAGCATCACTAGAAAAATCGATATAGGCTTCGTCTAAAACAATTATCCCATTAAATTCAGATAACAATTTGATTAGAATGTCTTTATCAATCAGATTACCAGTTGGGTTGTTTGGTGAACAAAGAAAAAGTAGCTTACTGTTGTTATTATTCAAAATACCATTTACATCGGGTTGAAAGTTTGAATCAAGATCTCGTTCGCAAATTTTAAGATCGTTGATTTGAGCCGCAACCTGATACATGCCATAAGTCGGGTTGCAAATAATAACCCTGTCTTGCTTAGGTTCACAAAAAGCTCTCATGATTAGATCAATAATCTCGTCGCTACCATTGCCCAGTATCATTTGTTTCGCTGGAACCTTCTTAATTTCAGACAAACGTTCTTTTAATTTCCATTGTTGAGGATCCGGGTAACGATTGACGCCATTGTCAAAAGGATTTTCGTTAGCATCAAGAAAAACAGAACTTGTACCTGAAAACTCATCCCGAGCCGAAGAGTAGGGACTCAGAGTTTTCACATTTGTACGAATCAGATTTTCCAATTTGAAATTTGAATTCATCTTGTATTAATTTTAAGCATGTTCTTAACAAATTCTATTTAAACGAATGCTAACGGCATTTTTATGAGCCTCCAACTGTTCGGCTTCTGCCATTACTTTAATGCTAGGACCTAGATTTATTAGGCCTTCTTGAGTAATCTTCTGAAACGTAATACTCTTCATGAAAGAACCTAGTCCAACTCCCGAATATGATTTGGCATAACCATTGGTTGGCAAGGTGTGATTAGTTCCAGAGGCATAATCTCCTGCACTTTCAGGAGTGTAATTGCCAATAAAAACTGATCCTGCATTTTGAATTCCTTCCAGGATCTTGTTTTCATCTTTCACTGCTACAATTAAGTGTTCAGGCGCATACAGGTTACTGATTTCAAGGGCCTCTTTTGCCGATGTAACTAAAATCATTTTAGAGTTGTTCAGCGCCTTTGTTGCAATGGCTTCTCTTGAAAGATTTTTTAATTGTTTTGTTAACTCATTTTGAACTGAGTCCAGAAGTTGCTCATTCCAACTCAATAAAATAACCTGACTATCTACTCCGTGTTCAGCTTGTGATAATAGATCAGCAGCAACAAATTCGGGAATAGCAGTCTCATCAGCCATAACTAATACTTCAGAAGGACCAGCTGGCATATCAATGGCTACACCCAATTTGCTAGCGCTTTGTTTTGCTGCCGTCACAAACTGATTGCCTGGACCGAATATCTTATAGACATTAGGAACGGATTCGGTACCAAAAGTCATGGCTCCAATAGCCTGAATACCACCTAAACGAAAAACCTGCTTGATACCAACCAATTTGCAAGCATAAAGAATTGCAGGGTTGATTTTACCTTCTTTGTTTGGAGGTGTACACAAAATAACTTCCTGACAGTTTGCAATTCGTGCTGGAATTCCCAACATCAGAACTGTAGAAAATAGGGGCGCACTTCCTCCTGGAATATATAAACCGACCTTATCTATTGGCGTGAATTTTCGCCAGCAAGTCACACCTTTAGAGGTTTCAATCATTCCGGATTTAGGCATTTGAGCTTTGTGAAACTTCTCGATATTTTGTGCTGCAACTTGAATAGCATTTTTCAATTCATTAGAAATAAACTGTTCTGAATCATCAATCTCAGCTTGACTAACTTTTAATTCATCAATCTTGATTCTGTCGTAAAACCAAGTATATTTCCTTAAAGCTGCATCTCCATCTGTTTTAACTTCTTTGAAGATCTGGTTCACAACCTCATCCATCTCGTCTATTTCAATTACCGGTCGGGTAAGGATACTATTCCATTTGTCCTTTTCAGGGTATCTAATTATTTGCATTGCTTTGTGTTTTAGAGATTAAAGAATCATTTTTCCGATTGGGATAGTCAAAATACCTTCAGCACCATTGGCTTTGAGCTGGTCTATAACTGTCCAAAAATCGTTTTCATTGATAACTGTGTGAATGGAACTCCAGCCTTCTTTCAGTAAAGGCATCACCGTAGGACTTTTCATACCAGGTAAAATATTGCTGATAGCTTCAATCTTATTGGTAGGGGCATTTAGTAAAACGTATTTGTTGTTTTTGGCAGCTAAAACAGCACGCATTCTGAATAGTAAGTCAGATAGAAGAGCGTTCTTTTCTTCTGAAATACCTACGTTTTTTACTAAACAGGCTTCTGATGAAAGAATCTCTTCAACTTCTTTAAGGCCATTTTTAAAAAGTGTACTTCCAGAGCTTACGATGTCACAAATTGCGTCAGAAAGTCCAATGTTTGGGGCAATTTCCACAGAACCAGAAATAACGTGAATCTCTGAATCCAGATTGTTTGCATCTAAAAAGGCTTGCAATGAATTTGGATAGGAGGTTGCAATTCTTTTGCCATTGAAATAATCTAAACCCGTGTATTCTTCATCTTTGGGAATAGCCATTTTTAATCGGCATTTCGAGAAACCTAGCTTTTGCAGGACTTCAACTTCCTTCTGTTTTTCAATGACAACATTTTCTCCAACAATGGCAATATCGGCAACACCATCTTGTACATATTGTGGAATGTCTGAATTTCTTAGATAAAGAACTTCCAGAGGGAAATTACGTGCCTGTGCTTTTAACTGATCTTTTCCGTTATCTATTGAAATACCACATTCTTTTAGGATTTGAAGAGAATCACTCTGAAGTCTTCCAGATTTTTGAATGGCAATTTTTAGTCTTGTACTCATTTTGTTTTTTGTTATAAAACCTGAAACCAGAAATGGGTACAAATAAGAACGCCAACCTGGAATCAGGTTGGCGTTAATAGTTATGAATTTATTATTTGAAATTCTTACATAACAGTATCAGCTCACCTGAGGGAAGTATAAATGATGATGGTGATGATGTTGTGTTATAAAAATCATTGTTTTTGTGTTTTTAGTCTTGTACTTAGTTTGATTTTGTAATAAACCTGAATTCAGAAAATGGCATAAAAAAAACGCCAACCTGATTTCAGGTTGGCGTTAATAGTTATGAATTTATCACTTGAGATTTTTGCATAACATCATCGGCTCACCTGAGGTAAGAAAGAATGATGATGATGTAGTGCTGTAAAAATCATAGTTTTTGTGTTTTATCTGGGGCAAAGATTAGAATAAAAATTTAAGAAACAAGTCGGTCTGGTTGTATTTATTTTTCTGCTTAGGTTGTTTGGCTATTGGAAGTCCCATGGATAGTGAAGTGTTGAGTTATGAGATTTTTATGAAAAAAAATATTGAATTGGCCAGACTTCATGTTTTTATCGCTCAATAGTGTGATGAATATTTTGGCATTTTTAGTATATTTGCAGTGAATTTAGAATTAGAACAATTAATAACAAGAAACTATGGCGAGTAGAAGAAAATTAAAGAAAGATATTGACTTTTTGACTTTTGAAGTTATTTCTGATTGCTACAATTATATTTACCTGCACCCAGGAAACGAAGAGAAGGTTTTAGAAGTCATAAAGGAAACGGTTGCAAATCGTAATAACTTAGTTGCGAGAACAAATCATCCTGATGGCAAGGATAACTCTAAAATGGTGAAAGCACATTACAAAGCGGTTTTTACTGATTTAATTAATAATACTGATGCATCTTTCACAAAATTGAGTGAACTGATTAAAGCATAAGTTTCCTAAACGAAATAATTCTAATAGCTTTGCCTTTCTGGTAAAGCTATTTTTTATTTATGAAGATTGAGAAAATAATAAAACTTGATGGTTTAGGGGAAGTAACTCTTAAAAAGGATTCCCGTTTTAAACGTTTATCCTTACGGATGGCACCTAATAAGGGTATTTGGCTTAATGTCCCTCCTCAGTTTGATTGGCAGACTGCAATTGATTTTGCCCAAAGCCATAAAGATTGGATCGCCAAACAAAGGTTGAAAATTCAAGCGAAGGAAAACGAAAATTTCTTTTTTGATTCAGATACGGTTTTTAAAACCAAGTATCATGAATTGAAAATGAATCCGAGCCAGGATAATAGAGTTAGAGCCAGTGTCAAAAAGGGAATGATAGAGATCTATTATCCAGAGAATTTCGATCTTAAAACAGAAGGGTTTCAGGATTTCATAAAAAAAATGATAATAGAGACCTTAAGAAAAGAAGCCAAACATGTTTTACCTAAACGTTTAGATGAGTTAGCTCAATCTTTTGATTTTAAATTCAATAAGGTCTCAATTCGTAATGCAAGTACCCGTTGGGGATCTTGTTCTGGTGATAACAATATCAGTTTAAATCTACATTTAATGCGTTTGCCTGAGCATTTAATTGATATGGTCTTGCTTCATGAATTATGTCATACCATTGAGAAAAATCATTCAAAATCATTTTGGGATTTATTGGATAAGGTTTGTGATAATGTGCCTGCAAAACGTAAGGAAATGAAAGCTTATACAACACATTTTTAGGTGAAAAAAGGATTAATACAAAGAAGATGAATAAAGAAATATATATTCTTGTTGGGCTGAGTGTTTTTGCATTTTTGTTGGGGACTCAGTTGAAAAAGAAATTTTCAAAGAAAGTAGTCGAAGAGCCAAAGATTCATAAAAATCAACGCTCCAAAATGGCCAAGCAATCACAGGAAGTTGCTGGGGGAAAGTTAACAAAACACCCTAAAATCAAAAGCTTTTTTCTTTGGCTTCAAGTTGTGGTCTTATTTTTTATTATCGTTTTTATGATGCCTGCATTATCACGCGATATTATGCTGGCAGAGGGTAATTACGATCAGAAACTTATTCTTCGGATTTTGATTGTTGCTTTTGCGGCTTACACCTTATTTATAGGCTTAAATAAGCTTTTTAAGAAGAAAGGGAAGTGGTAAACTGATTTATAACATATATTTTAGCTCATTTAGGGCTATTTGAAAGAGCTTTATTTGTCGATTTAGATGAATAAAGCTCTTTTTTGATATAAATAGGCCATTACAACGATATGTTTTATTCAATCTTAAATCGTTTTCGGAGCGTGCTCTTATAATATATAAAAAAATATTGATTTTTTAAATGATAAACAGCATGTGAGAGTCTTTTAATGCATTTTTTAGGATAGAAATTTTCTGTAAATTTGATACGGACACAGTCTTAAAAAGCTATTAAAAACTCAAGATATGGAGAATATTAAAACAACTTATCGCGAAATCCAATCGAAGAATGGAGAGGTAGATCAGAAGGATCTGATTCGTTATATTAATCTGCAATTAGCAGCTATGGGACAACCCATCTTTAATGAAGAAGATGACGATTTGTCTGATGCTAATTTTATTGCGTTGACAGATAGTTTGATTCAGAATTATCGTGTGAAATCTCGTTTACTTGCGGATTACCACTGTCCTTCAGACCAGCGTATTCAGAATTTTTTGAACGATTACTTTAAAGAATTGAATCAGGAAGTTCCTCAGTTACCGACTTCAACATTTACGCTAGATCAGGAAGGGATTGCTCGTGAGCTAAGTTTGCCACCACATAAGAATGAATATATAACTGATTATTTAAGCTCATACCGTATAAAGCAAGGTGTACTGCACAACCCTAAGCACGATAGAAGAACGACCAAAGGGTCATTCCATATTGTAGAAGGAAACTTACCTGCACCACTAGATAAGATAGAATTACCCAAATATGCATTCCTTAAGTTTTTAGATTCTGCTTTTAATCCATCTGATAAATTTAAAACACTTCCTTTTACTGCAGCTCAAGACAAGAAAGCCAAAATGATGGTTTCGTTGTTATTGCGTCCTGTAGTATGTCCAGAGGTGAAAGGTGTTATTTCTCAAAAATCAATGGAGGTGCGTTTCTTTGTGCCTGGAGCTTTCGTTAGTAATCTCGACTTTGTTGAATCTATTTTTGGTAATGCAGGTGATCCTCAATTGCCTTCGAATGATGCCGGTTTGGATGTTGAACATTGGACTGGTCATACGGGTTGCGTCGTGTTGGCACCACAATTGTTGGAATTGACTAAGAAAGAGCTTGGCTTACCACATTACGACAACGCTACAGAACGTCAGCGTAACGATGGTGTTTGTTGGAAAGAAGAGAATGAACTTTATAACGGTGGACAACCATTTAAGGTAACTTGTAGAAGCGAGGAAGGTGTAGTTATTACACTTATTGCTGATAACTACTTTGGATATTCTAAGAAAGAAATTAAAACCCAGATCAGTTTCTCTGCTAACCTTTATGGTTTGGCAGAAGAGGAGCATTCAGGTGGGGCAATTGCTTTTCCACGTAAGAATTTGGGTGATAATTTCGACGGAACACTTTTTATGAATAATATTCTTAAGAAGCAATTTGTTTTCGACGAGGTAATGAAGCAATTAGGCGATACTGTTGATGTAAAACCTGAAGGTTATGCCATTGATAAAGAATATAACAATATCATCTATATCGATGGAAATGCTAAGATTGATTTATATAGAAGTACAGTAAGTTGGGTAAAGAACGGTAAAGATCAATCTATTCGTTTAATGCCTGAGCATTATTACGTGCATCCATCAGGCTATAAATTGCATATGGAAAAGCACCCATCAGCTCCATCATGGCGCTTGGTGAGTACTTATGCCGAGGGAACTTTCTGCCATAAGCCATGTACCGTATCTGGTGGAGGTAAGTCTGAAATTTCGAAGTCACTATTAAACGCTATTATCTACAGTTCATTCTACATTCAGGATATGGACAAAGATTTCGATATGGCAGATGAAGTGTTTAATTATGATTATTCAAATCGTTGGAAAGATCATTCTGATCGTTCTCAGCCTTCACGTTCACTATTAGATTCAAAACGATCTTTAGGATCGGTTGTTAAGCTTTTAACACCATCAAAATATTATACTGAAGATTATAATTCATATTTGGCATCCATTCCAGATCATGTAAAAGGATTGGTTCTTTTTATCAAGCGTTTTTACCGCGAAGGTCGCACAGGTAGCGATTGGAGAAATCATTTCTCTGTAGATATGGTGAACGGTAAGAAAGGACACGAATTACTTTATAATAATCGTAAGATTGTAGCAAGTTACCTGCGTGTTGGTTTTGCAAATGATAATTCTTGGTTCCTTCATAAACTGCGTCAAGACTTTATTGCTTCGGCTAAAATTCAGATGGAGGATGACATTACAGCTTCTATAGTTCTTCCTACAAGCAGTCTTTCATACTTGAACGAAGCATATGATAATAAGTCGGTTAAGATTACAACCAACTGTGAGCGTCGTTTCTTCCAACGTCCTGATGAAGCAGTTCACCGTGGATACGATAAGGAAGCAGAGGCGGATCTTTCGATGAGAGGTAACTTTACATCGAACTATCAACCAATGACTACAGAAGATGGTCAGGAGCTGATGGCTGATGCAATTGGCTTTGATTTATATACCAAGCCTATTCAGGACTTGATACGAAAAGGAGCTAACAGTGAAAAAGGGAATTACTTTATCACGCCATCTCATACTCGAATTGTAAATGGCGCACCTTCTCAAAACCCACGTTACTTGCAGATTCGTCCAGATTTGGTAAACCCAATCGACGATAAGTTGGCTGAAGTTGGTGTTCGTTTGGCTAGAAAGATTCCTATGGATCAGCCTGTTCATCATCCTGTAAATGCTGTATTGCCGGGACGTCGTAATAATCCAGCCGATAAGAAAGCAGGAATACGTGCTTTAAGTGTTTATAATCCAATTCATTATCAGGAGTTACCTGAACTGTTCATGGACTTTATTTGCTCTCTAACAGGTAAGTCACCTTCGACAACAGGTGCGGGTACAGAAGGAGCATTGACTAAAGGACCTTTCAATATGTTGAGTCCAACAACTGACTTGAATAATGCCTTATTATCTTATATCATTACCGGATACCAAGGTTTTTCATCAGCTGCAGGACATGTAGGATCTGAGAATCGCTTCGATCATGATGTTTCTCTATTGATTCCAGAATTGTGGTGTCGATTGAGTGAAGAAAGTCGTGATCCAAAACTTTTAATTGAAGAAGGTTCTCTTGAAAAGATGAATGACTTTGAATATAAAGGTGAGAAAATTCAAGCTAGCCGTCTGGGTTATCGTATTACTGAAGGGTTCTTATTCCGTTACCTGAATAGAATCTTTGATGAGCCTCAGAATGTGTTCAACGAAAGAATGTTGAAGCCAGAGATTCAGGATATGGATGATTTTGCTGACGGTATTAAGAATATTGTAGAAGCTCAGGAGAAAGTGGCTATCAATTACTTTAAGGATGATAGTATTTCTGCTGCAATTCCACCATTACAAGTCTTATTGAGCATTATGGCCTTTGGTCAGTATAATGGTAAGGAGATTAGTGATCCTGAGTTGCGTAAGATGTTCGATCGTGATGTTGCTATTAATTCAGAATGGTATAAAGCTCGATTGAAGCGTAAGCAAGAGATCGATATTCAATACTTCGAGAATCAGATTGAGTATTTGAGTAATTTCATGGCTGATAAGAATAACACGGAATGGAATAAAACCATGAATCTTGAAGATCGTTTGACTAAAGCTAAATCTGAACTAAAGCATGTTAAAACTGAAGCTTATCTTGAAAGCCTGGTTGGAACAATTGGAGCAGATCCTTTGTTTAAGAAATAGTTATCATTTAATTGGTTCGATATATCCTTTAAAGATTATCAGACGAATAATAATATAGTAAGATCAGATCCTGTTAAACTTAAGTTTGACAGGATCTGTTTTTTTATAGCTCACTAGCTTAAGTTTTAGCAACTTGTTAATTTGTTCTGTAGCTATCATATCGTATGATTTGTGAGGATTTATTCAAAACATAAAGAATGCCCCTGAAGGGCAATAATATTAAAGATATTATCGTAACTTTATTATCTACAAAAAAGAGAATAATGAATAGATACCTATTAATAAGTTTCTTCTTTTTGGGGTTTTTGTGTAGCCAGAATGGAGAAGCTAGAGCTCAAGAGATGAATTATAAGGAATTGCGATATAAAATGGTTAAGGAGCAGATTGTCGCCCGCGGCATTAAAGAAAGGGCTGTGATTAAAGCGATGCAAAGAGTCGAGAGACATTTGTTTGTTCCGAGTCAGTTCCGTCATTTAGCCTATTCAGATTCACCTTTACCTATTGGATTTGGACAAACCATATCTCAGCCTTATATCGTTGGTATCATGACCCAACTTTTGGATATCAATTTGAAGAGTAAGGTTCTTGAAATTGGAACAGGTTCAGGTTATCAGGCGGCTATTTTGGGAGAACTATGCAAGGAAGTTTATAGCATTGAAATTGTAGAGGGGCTCGCTTTAAAAGCTAAAACGACAATTGAGTCATTGAATTACGATAATCTGCACCTAAAATGGGGAGATGGTTATATCGGATGGGAAGAACATGCGCCCTATGATGCCATTATTGTAACTTGTTCGCCGAGTAAGATACCACAAGCTCTGATTGATCAATTGGATGAAGATGGTCGTTTAGTTATCCCAATAGGAGAAAAGAGTGTTAAAAGCCTGGTTTTACTTAAAAAGGTAGATGGAGAGTTAGTTCGAAAAGATGTTATTCCTGTTCGTTTTGTTCCCATGATTGATGAACGAGGTAAAGAGTATTAACATCTAAGTAAACGAGACTCTATATAGCAAGGATGATTATTGCTCAGAAAATAGAAAGTAAATCAGATCACAGCAGACTAAAGTTTGCTGTGATTTTTTTATGCTATTGCCTTTCATATTCAGACTTGTAGTGAATATGGGAAACAAAAAAGCCAGTTGAAATGATTCAACTGGCTTAATAAAGTCTCATTTTTTTAGCCAAGTTCTATTTTGACTAAAGGTCTTGCTGTTTATAGCTGGTACTTCAACAAATTAGCAACAGCTAAATGGTATTCTTTCTCAACTTGTAGGTAGGTATCATAACTTTCGTAGAAATAGATACTTTCCATAAAGTATTCAATGCTTGAGATTTGCCCATAATCCAGTGCCTTTTTCAAAAGTTCATTCATATTATTGCCATCAAGTATTAAGCGGTACTCATCAAGAGAGGCTTTTAAGCCTTGATAGTTCTGATAGTTTTTCTGAATGTCTGAAAGGACAATTTTCTCCTGAGATAGAAACTGACTCTCTTGCGAAAGCTGATTGAGCTTAGCATACTTAATTTTGTTTCTACTTTCCCAAAGAGGAATGCTAATACCCACATTAATACCATTGAAAGACTTATTGATATCAGAGTTCAGGTAACGGTAACCCAAACTTAGTTTAGGTAAGAGCTGATTCTTAGCCAGACGGGTCTGCTTTGATGCAATATCCATATTAGCTTTCAGCTTATTTAGGCTAGGGGTATTGCTTAGAACATCCATTTCAAGCTTTGAGAAACTGGCTTCAAGTGAAAAGTTAGGGTAAAGAAGCGTGTTGAATTCAATTGTTTTACCACCGTTAAGTTGTTTCAACTCTTCTTTAAGATTGATGATTTGTGTATTGCAAAGCTGAACTTGATTTTTGACGTTCAATAGCACAATCTTAACCTTATTCATCTCCAAAATATTGGCATCACCTTTGTCAAGCTTCTTCTGAAAGAAAGAAACTAACTTTTGAGCATTCTCGTAACGAATTGCTAATTGCTCCATCAGTTTATTCTGATAGATAAGATTTAAACACGTTTTTTTAGCTCTTAAGAGAATATCCTGACGACTTTGCTGTATTAAATTATCAAGATTAGCCGTCTTAGCTTTCTTAATTTTGTTCTTGTGCAAATAAACCGTTGGGAAATCGAAATCCTGACTGATAAGAATCTCATAAGGATTGCCATCTACATCAGAGAAGTTCTTTTCGTAGCTTAGTTCAGGATTGGCTAAATTCAATTCTGTTTTGTATCCAATTCTCTGAGATTCGAGATACTGGTTTTGTGCTTTTAAACTCAAATTATTAGTCTCCACAGCTTGAAGAATCTCTTTGAGGTCTGATTGAGCCTGAAGATTCAGACTCAACCCTATAGCAAATAGACCTATTAATAATGATCTCATATTGATTTCTTTTTAGAGTTTAATAATAGATATACAATAGGAATAATATACACATTAAGTAGGGTAGACGTTAATAAACCACCTAAAATCACAACAGCCATTGGGCTTTGAATTTCGTTACCTGGTTCATCACCTCCAAGAGCCATTGGAACCAAGGCTAAGGCAGCCGTTAAAGCTGTCATTAGAATCGGACTCAAACGGTGAATCGATCCTTGAACAATAATTTCTTTTATCTCCAAGCCTTTATCTAACATGCTCTGGTAATTTGAGATGAGTAGAATACCATTACGTGTGGCAATACCAAAGAGGGTAATGAAACCGATAATAGCGGGAATACTTAGCATCCCAGAGGTAAAGTAAATAGTAAAGACACCTCCAATTAATGCTAAAGGTAAATTTAATAAAATAATACCAGCCAATTGGAATGACCGAAACTCCTGGAACAATAACAAGAAGATAATCAGGAAAGAGATGATAGAAGTCAAAGCTAAAGTCTTCGATGCTTTTGCTTCACTCTCAAACTGTCCACCGAATTCAATACGATACTCTTCAGGTATTCTGATGTCCTGATCAACCGCTGCTTTAATATCTTTTACGACAGAGCGTAGGTCTCTTTCAGCAACATTAGCAGATACAACCAATTTACGTTGTACGTTTTCACGATTCACCGTATTGGGACCCGATAGAGATTGAATATCTGCCACATAGCTAAAAGGAATTTTCTTGCCATCCCAAGTATCGATTAATGCATTACGAAGTGCGTTAATATTACCACGATTCTCCTCGTTGTATTTCACTACCAAGTCGAAAGCCTTAACCCCTTCGAATACATCTGAAACCTTTTCACCTGCAAAGGCGATATCAATAAAGTCAGAGAAATTTGAGATGGAGATACCATACTTAGCCAGCATGTCGCGTTTTGGGCGAATCTGAATCTGTGGAATCTCTACTTGCTGCTCCACATTAATATCCACAACGCCTTCTATTGATTCAATAGAGCCCTTTATCTCATTGGCCATCTGAAACATTTTGGAAAGATCGCTACCAAAAATTTTAATGGCGATATTCGCTTTGGTTCCCGATAGAATATGATCGATTCGGTGACTCAAAGGTTGTCCGATTGCAAAGTTAACACCGGCAATTTCACTCAATTTACTACGGACATCAGCCTGAAATTCAGCCTTTGTTCTATCCGTTAATGTGAATGGCACTTCAATCTCCGATGTATTCACACCAAATGAATGCTCATCCAGTTCGGCACGTCCTGTTCGACGAGCCGTTAGTCTCGCTTCAGGTATGGTTATGAGTGCTCTTTCTGCAAGGTTCTTAATTTTGTTTGATTCTTCAAGAGATATGCCTGGTTTTGTAATTGCGGTAATGGTAAGCGATCCTTCATTAAAATCAGGAAGAAAGTTACGTCCCAAGCTACTCATGATAATAAGTGAAGCAATAAACAGGACGCTTGCTGATCCTAGAATGACGTATTTAAACTCTAAGGCCTTATTTAATGACTTTTCGTAAAGCTTATTCAAATTAGTAACCAACCAACTTTCTTTTCTCTTACGATCTAACATTTTGTCGTTAGTCAGCATAAAGCTACAAAGAACAGGAGTTACGGTAAGCGCCGTAATCAAAGACGCAAATAGTGATACAATAAAGGCAATTCCTAGTGGTTGAAGCATTCTACCTTCCATACCTGTAAGGAAGAAAAGAGGTATGAATGCCGCAATAATAATAAAGGTTGCATTTATTATTGAAGAACGAATCTCGCATGAAGCACTATAAATCACAACAAGTGACTTCTCTCGCTTTTCTATTGGAAGCTTAAAATTCTGTCGAAGCCGTTTATAAACATTCTCAACATCGATAATCGCATCATCCACAAGGTCGCCAATAGCAATAGCCATACCTCCCAGGGTCATGGTATTAATGGTAATACCCAATAGTTTTAGTGTAATGATAGTGAATAGCAGCGATAAGGGAATAGCCAATAATGAAATAACCGTTGTACGGTAATTCATTAGAAAGACCAATAGAATGATAATAACGAAGATTGATCCTTCGTACAAGGCTTTCTTTACATTACCAATTGAGTTCTCAATAAAATCAGCTTGACGGAAAATATGCGTGTTGACTGTAACATCTTCGGGTAAGCCTTTTTTGATATCAGCAATTGCCAGATCGAGTTTTTCGGTTAGTTTTAAGGTGTTGACGCCTGGTTGTTTCTTTACCGTTAAAAGAACAGCTGAATTGGCATTAACACTTGCTAAACCAATTCTGGGAGCAGGAGCCTCAACAAGCTCAGCGATATCGCTAATTCGTATAGGAGATTTCTTATAAACCTTAACCACCGAATTGCCTAGTTCTCCTATATCAGAAGTACGAGCAATGCCACGTATATTATATTGATTCCCAAATTCGTTAATAAAGCCACCTGCAGAATTTTCGTTTGTTGCATTAGCCGCTTTCATCAATTCATCAAGGCTAATATTATAATGACGCATTTTCTGAGGGTTGGCTAGAATCTGGTATTGTTTAAAATCACCACCAGTAACAACAACCTGTGCAACCCCATTAAGAGCCAATATTTGCGGACGAATACTCCAGTCGGCCAATGTTCTAAGATCCATACTAGACGTCTTGTCTGCCTGGAGACCAATCATCATCACTTCACCCATAATGGATGATTGTGGTGCAAGAGTGGGGCTTCCAGTTCCTTTAGGAAGAAGATCTGAGATCGCCATCAACTTCTCACTCACAATTTGGCGAGCCAGATAAATGTCGGTTCCCCATTCAAACTCCACCCAAACAATTGAGAATCCTGCAGAGGAAGATGAACGTAATCGTCTGATACTGGTTGCACCGTTAACGGCTGTTTCTATCTGAAATGTGACTAATTTCTCCACTTCTTCGGGTGCCATTCCGTGTGCTTCAGTCATAACAACCACAGTAGGGGCAGTCAAATCTGGAAACACATCTACATCCATATTAGCCGTTGTGTAGCTACCTCCAATAATCAGGAGAAAAGCCGCAAACATGACCAATATGCGATTGTGTAGTGCGTATTGTATGATATTATTTAACACAGTCTTTTTATTTTAAGATTGATGATTTTAGATTGATGATTCCAATCTAAAACCTTATAAATATTCTTTATTCTTAAATCCTAATTTAGCACAGTTTTAATTTGCTATGCTATTTTAGGAACGTGAATCGTTTTTTATCCTTTTTATTTCCTTGTTCTTTTGTCTTGAAACAAAAGAACCAAAAATTCAAGACCTGTGATTTTCTCAATCTTCAAACTTTCTGAATGATAAGTGCAGCTGGGTGATTTCCGAACATCCCGATAGATCGGGACGGAACTTCCCAGTTTTACTAATCATCCATTTTGTTTATAAGATCTCTTAAATCAATGGTCCTAATTCATGATTTAAAGTTTCAAATTCATAAATCTTAATTCATAATTTAAAACTTAATGATTGTGTCCGGATGGTAGTGCACCAGACAGTGAAGCCAATTTCACAAAATAAACACCCTTGCTTACCACACGCTCTCCAGCTTTTAAGCCACTTAAGATTTCAACTTCCTTACCATTGTCCGAACCAATAGTCACAAAACGCTTCTCGTAACTTTCACCTTCTGTCTGAACAAAGACGAAGAAGATAGATTGATCTTCTAAAACAGCAGCCTTACTAATGCTTAAAACCTTGCGAGTACTTTCAGATTTTAAATAGACTTCGACAAAAGACCCCATATAAAGCTCAGGAATCTTGTTGACTTCGAAGAAAATAGGCGTCGTATAATCATCTTGATGAATATCGCGACCGTAGGCAATTAACTTACCACCTAGTTCATCCGTATTATAGATTTCGTCGCGATAAGGCAGCTTAAAGTTTGCAGACTGTATTTTTGATAACTGTGTTAAATGTTTCTGATACAAATCAGCCTTTAGAATTAGGCTAGAGTTTCTATCAACGATGCCAATCACCTGACCTTTTTCAACATATTCGCCTTCTTTCACAAAAACCTTGCACACGTAACCTGTTGCCGGTGAAGCCACCTTAATTCCCTTTTTGCTGTAGTCTTTAGATATCA
>NZ_JBFFKR010000058.1:0-16019 GCF_041555295.1 Ancylomarina sp.
AATGCTGAATTGAGCTATGTTGAGAAATACGATCCATTGGCTAAATTCCGTCGTCTGTTAATTCGTTACAAGCGTTTTACTGAGGAGGAATTAGTAGCGATTGAGGCTGATGTAAAACTTCAAGTTAAGAAAGCACACCGTGCAGGTTTAGCTGCTCCAGATCCAGATCCAAATTCGATTCACGATTTCGTAATACCTGATGCTTATCCTGCAGATAAATATCCTGAAGGTCTTCACAATGAGATAGGAGAACCTAAGAAATTAATTGAAGGTTTAAATGAAACCTTAAAAGCTGAATTCCGTAATAACCCAGATACTTTTATTTGGGGGCAAGATATTGCCAACAAAGATAAGGGTGGTATTTTCAATGTATCCAAAGGGATGCAGCAGGAGTTTGGTATTGAGCGTGTTTTCAATGCACCAATTGCCGAAGACTTCATTATGGGTACTGCCAATGGTATGAGTCGTTTTAATGATAAGATTCGAATTGTAGTTGAAGGTGCTGAGTTTGCCGATTATTTCTGGCCAGCTATGGAGCAGTTTGTTGAAACTACCCATGAATACTGGCGTACAAAAGGTCAGTTTTCACCTAATATTACCGTTCGACTAGCTTCAGGTGGTTATATTGGTGGTGGTTTGTACCATTCTCAAAATATTGAAGGTGCCTTGGCAACTTTCCCTGGTGTTCGTATTGTGTACCCATCCTATGCTGATGATGCAGCAGGTTTGCTTCGTACCAGTATACGTTCGAAAGGGATGACCGTATTTATGGAACCTAAGGCTTTATATAACGATCCTAAAGCAGCAGCAGTAGTACCTGATGATTTCGAGGTGCCATTTGGTAAGGCTCGTGTTCGTCGCGAAGGTTCTGACTTGACTATTGTTACCTATGGTAACACAACGCATATGTGTGTTGAGGTGGCTGATCAGATTTCTAAGGAATTAGGCAAAAATGTTGAAGTGATTGATATTCGTACTCTAGTGCCTTTAGACAAGGAAACTATTATAAAGTCAGTTGCTAAGACCAATAAGGTTTTGGTTGTGCATGAAGATAAGGTGTTCGCCGGATTTGGGGGTGAAATTGCTGCGACTATTACAGAGGAAGCTTTTAAACATTTGGATGCTCCAGTAAGACGTGTTGGATCGACCTTTACTCCAGTTGGATTTAATCGAATTTTGGAAAAAGCGACTCTTCCAAACACTGAGAAAATTTATGCTGCAGCTAAAGATTTGTTAGACTACTAAAATTAAGATGATGACTAAAATTGGATTAATATATAGCTTCAATACCATTAAGACTTCGAAGAATGCTGAGAAGATTAAGAAAGCTTTCGGTAAGGATTTCGATGTAGAAATGGTGAATGCTGAGGAAATAGATGAGGACACTTTCTTGTCTCATGAAAATATGGTTCTTGGCGTTCCAACTTGGTTCGATGGCGAATTACCAAACTACTGGGATGAATTTATGCCAGCTATTGAACAACTGAAACTAAAAGGGAAAAAAGTAGCTCTTTTCGGCTTGGGTGATCAGGTGGGATACTCTGAAAACTTTGTAGATGGAATTGGGTTATTGGCAATTGCATTGGAAGACAGGGGGGCTAATTTGATTGGTTTTACCAGTCCTGAGGGGTATACCTTTGAGCGTTCTGCTGCTTTGCGCGATGGCAAATTCCTAGGTTTGGCTTTGGATATTGAAAATC
The DNA here is from genome assembly GCF_041555295.1 of Ancylomarina sp. Classification (NCBI taxonomy): domain Bacteria; kingdom Pseudomonadati; phylum Bacteroidota; class Bacteroidia; order Marinilabiliales; family Marinifilaceae; genus Ancylomarina; species Ancylomarina sp. Next base: position 1,701 of record NZ_JBFFKR010000058.1, read on the forward strand.
AGGCTGCATTAACCGATGAACGTATTAAAGCTTGGGTAGAACAATTGAAGAAAGAATTTTAAGCTTATCTATTTTTTATAAATAGAAATAAGCCCAAAGGGCTTTAATCTTAATAGCCCGGGGTAAAGTTACGTAGTGACTGCAGCCTCGGGTTATTAGCATCATGTCAATCCGTCGTACATTTGTCGTTGATAAAAGAACATAGCTTCTTTACGACGGGAGAGGTATTATCTCAAAAAGATTGTAAGTACTCACTAAATTTTTTTTTAGATATCTATTTTTTTGTGTGGATCTGGAAAATAAATTCTATTGACATCTTACGAAAGTGTAAATGCCCATTTCAATTCTTTTTAACACCTTATATTTTTGTTAGAATCAAAAAAAGAATCAAAATGCATACTTATGCGATTGTAAATATGTTTAAAAGTTTTTAAAAGGCATTTTGCAAAAGCAAAAGGTCTTAAATTGAATCTTTATGGTCATTTGCAGTCCTGCAAAGGCTATGCAAACCTTAAGGGATAGCTATCGGGATAAGAGGAGTACCTGAGTCTGCGAGGGGGGAGGTGGTAATATGAAATAGAAACAAAAAAAGATGACCCAATTAAGAATCATCTTTCTATAAATTAATATTTTATTCAGAGCTTATAACATCTGCATATCATTAAGTTTCTTGTAAGTTCCATCAAGCTTAATCAGCTCATCATGTTTGCCTCGTTCTACAATCTCACCTTCGTGGAAAACACAAATCAAATCCGCATTCTTAACGGTAGACAAGCGATGAGCAATCACAACTGAAGTTCTGTTTTGCATTAACTTATCCAAAGCATCCTGTACCAAACGTTCCGATTCTGTATCCAAAGCAGAAGTTGCTTCATCCAAAATCATAATTGGAGGATTCTTAAGGACAGCACGAGCAATACTCAATCGCTGACGCTGACCACCGGAAAGTTTACCACCACGGTCACCAATATTGGTATAGTATCCATCCTCAGTAGCCGTAATAAAGTCGTGAGCGTTGGCAATTTTTGCAGCTGCTTCAACTTCTTCAAGTGTGGCATTCTCGACACCAAAAGCAATATTACCGAAAATAGTATCGTTGAAAAGGATAGACTCCTGATTCACATTACCCATTAGGTTACGCATATCAGCAATTTTCAGATCACGAATATCGTCACCATCAACAAAAATTCCACCTTCAACTACATCGTAAAAACGAGGCAATAGGTCAACGAAAGTTGTTTTACCAGAACCTGATTGTCCTACCAAGGCAACAGTTTTTCCCTTTGGAATCTCAAGGTTTATATTTTTAAGAACTTTTCTCTCGCCATTGTACGAGAAGCTTACATTTCGGTATTCAATGGCGTTTTCAAATTTATCAATTGATTTTGCATTAGGCTTATCAACTATAGCTGACTCAGCGCCTAAAATTTGATCGATACGCTCCATAGCAGCCAAACCTTTTTGAATGCTATATAGGGCTTTTGAGAAAGCTTTGGCTGGATTAATGATTGAATAAAATATAACCAAATAGGCGATAAATGCAGCGCCATTCATACCGGTTTCACCATTAAGAATCAATCGTCCACCATACCATAGTACAATAACAATTACGATAGTTCCCAGGAATTCACTAACAGGATGAGCCAAAATCCGTCTACGCATCAAGCTATTCATAATGCGACGGTAATCGTTGTTTTCAGCTGCAAAATGTTCTTTCACCTTATCTTCAGCCGTAAAGGCTTTGATAATACGAAGTCCAGAAAGGGTTTCTTCAATTGTAGAAAGAAGATCTCCCATTTTATTTTGTCCCAAACGAGACTTCTTTTTTAATGTTTTACCAATTCGCCCAATGATATACCCAGCAATAGGAAGGATTGTAAAACTAAAAAGAGTCATCTGTGGACTCATAATGATCATTGTAACTAAGGCTACAATAATTATAATTGGATTTTTAATGAACATATCCATTGAGTTCATTACTGAATTTTCAACTTCCTGAACATCACCCGTTGAACGTGCAATTATATCACCTTTTTTTTCTTCGGTGAAAAAAGGAATAGGCAAGCTTACAATCTTATCGTAAATCTGATTTCTCATATCTCGTACAACAGAGTTTCTAATTTGAACGGTATGGTATGAGCCAAGATATGTAAAACTAACTTTGAAAAATACGGCAACAAGCAAAACAACTCCAACAAATAGAAGAGTAGAATCAGCACCGTATTCTGATTTTATTAGAGTGGTGTAATAATAGAAGTTGTGCTTTACTGCATCGATACTAGCTTCCCAAGGAACTTTAGTTGCTACAACTTCTACATCTTTGAAAAGAATTTCTAATATAGGTTGCATCATCACAAAGGAGAATACTCCAAAGACAGCTGCAAGTAAATTATACACAAAACTCATGATTAAATCACTCTTGTATGGAGGGAGGAATCGTCTTAATATCTGAATGAAATCTTTCATTTAAGCTTTTAAATAGTTTCTAGTTTGAATCGTTTATATTTTGTTTTTCAGACATGAAGTAAAACAAAATAGCTGGTAAAAATACGATTCTTACCAGCTATTCCCAAAGATTTAACAATATTTAGTGGCAGTTGTTGTAAGAGAGATTCAAAAGAAAAAGACCGAAGAAATTTGATATCTGTAACCTTTCAAAATATATTTAGATTCTAACTCTACTTTTAATTATATATAGAAATTATTTACTTGTGTCATCACGAACCTCAAAATTTAGATATTTTTTACAGACTAAATTGAAAGAAGGACGAGCTTCAGGTTGTCTAGCAATTGATCCATTTAAACTAGACATGGCATAAGCTTTAGTAATCTCTAGAAGTTCATCTGATATGTAACTTGAATTATATTCACCTAAGAATTTTCCAGCCGCAAGTTCAAGTTTATCATACGCTTCAGGTTGTCGTGCAATAGACTCGAATAGTTTACTAAATGCAATACCTCTTCCTTTCCCTCTCTGATAAATATATTTGTCCGAAATAGGAAGTAATTCAGTATAGTTAGTATAAAGCATCTCTGTAGAACTGACTAACATATCTGAAGCTTCGGGCTGTCTTGCCATTGCTTCAAATAAGCTACCTATTTGTTCCATTTGGAAAGCCTTTATGTCAAATTTATCATTATCCATCATGATAATCAATTTAGATATTGAGTCTAATAGGGCATTATGCTGATCAATAATCACAGTTATACTATCCTGTAATGTATTTACATCAGTGTTAATGTCTTGAATTTCGTCTTTATCACAGCCAATAAGGGCGAAGAGTAGAAAAATTGGTATTAATAAGATACATTTTTTCATAGGAATGGATTTAGTTTATGTTGATTAACAAATATAAATAAAATTTAACACAGAGTGCAGATTGTTTTTGTTGATTTTGATATTTGTAAAGGACTTTAATGAAATGGCAGTCAGTCATATGAGGTGTGAATTTAAAAGGCCGCAGAAGTCAAACTTCTGAGGCCCTTCAATAACAAGTTTGAAAGTGACACAATTCATTAAATAAACCCACGTTTTTCCACGGAAACGGGCAAAACGAGCTGCGAGAACGTTTTTCCCACGGGAAACGGACAAAAACGAGCTGCGAGAACGTTTTTCCCACGGGAAACGGGCAAAAACAAGCTGCGAGAACGTTTTTCCCACGGGAAACTGGCAAAAACAAGCTGCGAGAACGTTTTTCCCAAGGGAAACGGGCAAAAGCAAGCTGCGAGAACGTTTTTCCCACGGGAAACGGACAAAAACGAATTGTGAGAATCTTTTTCCCTATTTTATGACTAAGGACATCGACCAAAACAAAATGGCCGTAAGATCTATAATTCTGTGGACTTTCAGTAAATTATGTAACGAGAATTAGACTCTAGTATCGTAACTTGGATTATTCACCACTAGTTGTCTTTGGTAGATTCTTTTTTTTAAGAAAATGACTGACAATAAAAAGAATTCCCACAATAACGAATGGAATGGTGATCATCAGTATGATACCGAGGCTCATCCCAATGGAGTGGTTCATTCTATAATTATGCATAAAAACAATTGGGCTAAACCCAAGGCCAATTATCATGAAGATAATACCGCCAATATATTCCCATTTCCACGCAACAATAAGTAATGCCAGTAAAATAAATGATGGAATAAGATGCATAATAAAATCACCAAGTTGTTGCCAGATGCTTAGTTCAGGGGCAAAAGCATCGGCTGCGAATAAACTGATAAAAAGAATTGCGATAATGCAGATAATTCGCGGTAACCAATGAAATACTTTGATAGTCTTTTTCATTTTAGTATAAGATTGTACCTACTTGTTTGAGGTTGGTTTCAATACGTTATATAAAGGTACAATATTGTAGAGCCCTGGTCAATAGTTACTTATCTGCATACCAGTATTATCGCTATTGATATGCTTGAACTTTGGTAGAGGACTATAGAAAACAAAAGGCCGCAGAAGTCAAACTCCTGCGGCCTTTCAATATGAATTGACTGAAATTTAGATTCCAGTATAATTTGATGGTGTGATCGTTTTCAATTCAGCTTTTAGGCTGTTTGGAATCTCAAGAGTATCGATGAACTCAGCAATACTATTTTGAGTAACTGTTGTGTTTGTACGGGTTAAAGCTTTCAATGCCTCGTATGGGTTTGGGTAAGCTTCTCTACGCAAAATAGTCTGAATTGCTTCAGCTACAACTGCCCAGTTTGCTTCCAAATCAGCAGCGAATGCATCAGGAGAAAGAATCAATTTATCTAAACCTTTTAATACCGATTTGAAGGCAATGATTGAGTGAGCAAAAGGAACACCAACATTTCTCAATACAGTTGAATCTGTAAGGTCGCGCTGTAAACGAGAGATAGGTAATTTTGCTGATAAATGCTCGTATGTTGCGTTCGCTAACCCCAGGTTACCTTCCGAATTTTCAAAATCGATAGGGTTCACCTTATGAGGCATAGCTGAAGAACCAACTTCACCTTCTTTAATTCTTTGCTTGAAGTAATTCATGGAAATATAAGTCCAGAAATCACGGTTCATATCAATTAAGATGGTATTGATGCGCTTGAAATTATCGAAGATCGCACCCATATTATCGTAGTTTGAAATTTGAGTGGTGTATTCTTCACGTTCAAGTTTTAACGACTCGTTTACGAATTTATTACCAAACTCTTTCCAATCGATTTGTGGGTAAGCCACATGATGCGCATTGAAATTACCTGTAGCACCGCCAAACTTAGCAGAACAAGGAACTGATTTCAAAAGGTCTAATTGCTTTTTAAGACGATACACATAAACCTGAACCTCTTTACCCAAACGAGTAGGAGACGCTGGCTGTCCGTGAGTACGAGCAAGAAGGGGAACATCTTTCCAGTCGTTTGATAAGCTTTCAAGCTTCTCGATCAATTCGTCCAAAAGAGGGTAATACACATCGTGTACCGCATCTCTTATAGAGTATGGAGTTGCTGTATTGTTGATATCCTGAGAAGTCAAACCGAAGTGGATGAATTCTTTATATTTCTGAAGGTTTAAAGCGTCAAATTTTTCTTTGATAAAATATTCAACGGCTTTTACATCGTGATTGGTTACTGCCTCAATGTCTTTAACTTTCTGTGCATCTTCAACAGTAAAGTCTAAGTATAAACTGCGTAGTTCATCAAAATTGCTGGTGTCAAAATCGGCTAACTGAGGTAGTGGATGCTCGCAAAGCGAAATGAAATACTCGATCTCTACCAATACTCGGTAACGAATAAGCGCATACTCCGAAAAATACTCTCCCAATACGTCAACCTTATCACGGTAACGTCCATCGATAGGCGAAATAGCTGTTAAACTGTGCATTCTATAAAAATTAAGTTGTAAAATGATTATTTAGTTTTGCAAAGATACAATATTAAGTGAATGGGCATAAAGGTAATTTTACGAATCTCTTTTTAAGATTCAGAATTTATTACGGAATCTCAGACACAAAAAAAAAGACACCCCTTTGGATGTCTTTAAAATCTTATCGTTTCATAGTGGCAATAAAGGTGTCGGAATCTAAAAAGAAATCTAATGCATCGATAATTGATGGCATAATTACATCGACATGATCGATAACATCTTTGTGAATGCCTTCTGCCTGAAGCGTAGCAATCGAAACTTTTGATTGAACAAAGAGTCCAATATCCGTTCGAGCATTACCAATTGAAGCTATATTTTTACTTCCCAGTGAAAGAAGGATATCCTCTTTTTCGCGTGCATTGCTTGCTTCGTAGTAGGTTATGCCACTAACACGAGCTAGATTGTTAGCAGTACCACGTTGATCAGCTGATACCATTACTACATTAACACCATGTGATTGCAACTGATGAATTTTCTCGATAACGCCAGGAACAATTTCTCCTTTAATTGAGATAGTTCCATTTGAGTCGACAATTAAGGTGTCAATCTCAATTACTCCTACTCCTGAAACATCGTAAATCATACTCATAATCTGAATTTATTAGTTTTTAATTCAATATCCTATAATTATGGGTCGAGTTCCGCAGTAGAACTCATTTTTTCTTAAAATTGATATCTAATTCCTACAGCCAAATTCTCCTTAAATTGAATTCTCGATCCGGTATCATCATCAGAAATGAGATAGGTCGATATGGTAGTAGTGAGGTATTGGTTGATTGGAAGGTTAAGAATAAATTGCCAGTCAACATCAACATTCTTTGGTGTGTTGGTATAACTGGAATAGAATTCTAATTTGTTTTCCATGCTAATGTCTTTCGTAATTTCCCATTTGTGCAAAAGCTTCATATAGGCTCCGACCTCCTTTTTAACTTTCTTATCAGCATCAATACCAAAGGCTGTCTGATCAATACTCGCCGTATCGCTTACGATGGTATACTTAGCCGTAAAAGGTGAAAGTAGAATTGAGAAATCTTTCTTTGGCTTATAATCTAAACCGATAGAACCCAGAATATAAGCAGGAGCAAAAAAGTTTGAAATCAGTTTGCGTTCCTCATTAGCAGGATAATTGTAACCTTTAACAAACTGAGTTCTCAGGTTTAACATGGACGTGTAATACCATTTCCCGAAAGCCAGTTGGCCAAACTTGGTATTGAATTCTAACTTATCCTGATTTTTTCTGAAATCATTGTCCCCCGATTTTAAAAGACCATATTGAAGGTCTAGAGTCGTTTCCCAAGTGGTTTTGTTTTTTTGATATTTGGCAAAAGATTTAACACCAGCTAAGGCAGATATAGAACTTTCTCCACCTTCAGCCCAGCCTTTACTCACATGGCCTTGGTTGAAATCTAATTTGACGATGGTTCCAAACTTCCAGATATCTACATAACGTCTGTATTTTTTAAGCTTTGCTAGCTTGAACCCATCAGGTGATATTCTTTCTTTTAAGCGAACTTTTGCGCCTTTTCGTTTGGTGTTTCGAACCGACTCTTGATAGATATCATCATCGTATAAAATACGGATACTCTTACTTGGTGTATTTTGAAGCCAGATACCAATAGAATCTCGCTTGTTCTTTTTTAACCAAAAACGCTTAAAATCTGATTTACCATTATTAATCCAGAAGGCTATGGAATCGTTCATTGCATTCTTAACAGCAAACGAAACAGAATCACGACTGATTTCTCGGATCCACTGATGTACCGAATCATTCTCTATATAATTAAAAAGGTCAGCATATTTTCTTGCATCATCTTCCAATTCGAATTTTTCATCCTTCGAAAGGCTATCAATTTGTGCAATCTTCAGATTTTCTAGCTCAATTTTCTTTGTTAGTTCTCTTAATGCGTCTTCAGTTTGACGTTGTTCGATATAGGATTTCAAGTAATTTACCATATTCCTAATGCTGTCATTCTTTACATAGTCGAGTAGTATGTTTACAGCCTTATCTAAATGTTTGTCCTCTCTGCTTTTGGCCTCAATTTCAAGCTCCCCAAGCAAATATTTGAAGCTTATATTATCAATATGTCCTAGAGCGTCATTAAATTTCATTGTTTTTATTGAAAAATCGAAATAGCGATTCAGAGCCGATTTATTGTGGGCAATTCTATAATAATATTTTGGAAATGTTGTCGCTTTAATTTGAATAGAATCCTTCACAATTATTTTGGACGGTGTTACTCGCGTATTATTGTCTGCACCCAGATTTTGATGACCTATGTACAGTGAGTCGTTGACTTGATGAAAGATTGATTCTGCCTGAGTTTCCGATGAAAATAAGAAGCTTGATTGAAGGAGTAAAAGAAAGAGGAAAAGGTTGCGATTCATTCTTGTGGTTTTGTCTTTTGGTTTCGTATATGTTGTAAGTGATAATTGGCAATTGAATCGGAAAATTTCTGATCCAAATTTTAATTACCTGAAGAACAAAAATGAGAATAAATTTCATTTAAAAAAGTAAAAACTGCATATAAATAACTACAAACGTTTGCGAAAAATTGAGTGTATTCTTTTTTTAGAATTTTAAAAAACTTATTTTTGGAGCAATGGTAAAAATTGAGACTATGAAAATGCATAATCAACTATCGACACCTATACAAAACATCTTCCTTAATATTAAGAACCGCGACGGATACCGCTATTAGTCGTTAGGACAGTTATTGTCCACATACCAAGCTTAGTTTAAGCCTTCCCAAAATTAATCTTTAATCACATTATTTTTTACAGAACAAGCTATAGATATATGTTTTGAGTACCTGCTATTTACGAGGTGTTTAGTTCAATATCTGTTGTTTAATTCTGTAACACTAAGTCCCTTACTTATTTGTTAAGAGGATAAATGAGATACTTATTTTAAAAATATTAAAAGCATATAATCATGGAATTACCTTTCGCAGAATCTTTTAAAATTAAGATGGTAGAGACCATCAGAAAAAGTACAAGAGAAGAAAGAGAAGAATGGCTGAAAGCTGCAAACTATAACCTCTTCAACCTAAAAAGTGATCACGTATTTATTGACTTGTTGACTGACTCTGGTACAGGGGCAATGAGTGATAAACAGTGGTCTGAGTTGATGTTAGGTGACGAATCTTATGCAGGTGCGCGTTCATACTATAAGATGAAAGAAGCCCTTAAAAATATTTTAGGTTTTGATCATTTCTTACCAACACACCAAGGTCGTGCAGCTGAGAATGTGTTATTCTCTGTTCTTGTAAAAGAGGGGAATATCGTTCCTGGTAACTCACATTTCGATACAACTAAAGGACATATCGAGTTTAGAAAAGCTAAAGCAGTTGATTGCACAATCGATGAGGCTTTCGATACTTTAATCGACCATCCTTTCAAAGGAAATCTTGATCTGGTTAAACTAGAGTCAGTTCTTTCAACTTATCCAAAAGAGCAAATTCCTATGATTATTGTTACGGTTACTTGTAACACATCAGGAGGACAGCCTGTTTCTTTAGCAAATATGAAAGCGGTTAAGGAATTAGCAAATAAGTATGAGATTCCAGTATGTTACGATTCTGCCCGTTTTGCTGAAAATGCTTATTTCATTAAGCTTCGCGAAGAAGGTTATCAGGATAAAACAATCAAAGAGATTGTTACTGAAATGTATTCACATGCCGATATGGCTACTATGAGTTCTAAAAAGGACGCTATTGTGAATATGGGTGGATTTATCGCAATGAGAGATAAGCAACTATGGAAAGAGGCTTCTACCTATAATATCATGTTCGAAGGTTATGTAACCTATGGTGGTATGTCTGGTCGTGATATGAATGCTTTGGCTCAAGGTCTTGATGAAGGAACTGAGTTTGAAACCTTGGAAACACGTATTAAGCAGGTTGAGTATTTAGGTGAGAAACTAATAAGTTATGGTGTACCTATTCAGATGCCAATTGGTGGACACGCTATTTTCGTTGATGCTAAGAAATTTTTAAGCCATATTCCAAAAGAGGAATATCAGGCTCAGACTTTAGGCTGTGAACTGTATCTTGAAGCTGGTATTCGCGGTGTTGAGATTGGTGCTATCTTAGCTGATAGAGATCCTGAAACTCGTGAGAATCGTTACCCTAAATTGGAGTTATTGCGTTTAGCAATTCCTCGTCGTACATACACTAACAACCATATGGACGTTGTTGCTGCAGCACTTAAAAATGTTTGGGACAGACGTATGGATATCAAGCACGGTCTTAAGATTGTGGATGAGGCTCCAATAATGCGTCACTTTACAGTTGAGCTTGAGAAAGTGGAGTAAGGTTTAAATCATCATATTTTTATTGAGCCCCTTTTTAGGGGCTTTTTTTTATTGTTTATTTTTCGGTTCACTTAATTTACAGACATTTTAAATAAATCGATTTATCAATGGTGATAGGCCTTAAGGCCTGTGTCTTTTAACAATGTGTTTTGCTGTATTTCGTCATGAGTTACATATCAGTATTTATATCTAAATATATTTATATATTCAGACATCCAAATATTTACTATTTATTTAAATCGACCAAAAATGAAGAAAATTAGTCTTGTTTACATCTTTTGTCTTATTGCCAGTATGGCTTTTGCTCAAGATGGAAAACTATCTCCCTTTTACAAACTGAATGCAACGCAAAGTTTTGATTTAGAACAAGCGAAAATAAATGTTGAAAATGCTTTTGTTGGAAAATCCTTTGATTTAATTGGTGACTATCACCCTGAGAATAATGAAGGTTTCAGAGTGCTTTGCTTTACTCGCAAAGATCTTTCAGAATTGTGTTTAAAATCGAAAGATCGTGGTGCTTTGGCATCCGTTATTCGTGTTGGAATATCTAAAAAAGGAGAAGCTGTTAATTTAAGCCTCTTGAATCCACAATATGTGTTTTGTGCATACTTGTCGAATTATGAGAGCGATAAATTAAGCTTGATGGCAATTGCTAATGATGCTAAAGAAGCCCTTACAAGCTTAGGTGGTAATCTTGAAGATTTCGGTGGCGTCTTAACTGAAAAAGACTTAAAGAAATACCATTATAAAATGATGATGCCTTATTTCAATGATCCTGTTGAGTTGAATACGTTTACTTCATTTGAGGATGGTTTAGCGAAAATTCGTAAGAATTTAGAAAGTAGAAAAGGCAATACCACTTTGGTTTATGAGCAAGTTTTTACTGATGAAAAAGTAGCTGTTTTTGGAGTAGGTCTTATGAATGCTGAAGATGGAGAAGGGTATTTTCTTCCTATCATCGGTGAAGATCATATTGCAGCGATGCCTTACGAAATTATCCTTCAGGGGAATGAGGCGACAATGTTACATGGTAAGTATCGTTTTGCATTATACTGGCCAGAGTTGACCATGGGAACATTCATGAAGATTATGAGTACACCTGGTGATGTTGAAGATTTCTTAGAAGGAATTACCCAATAAAAATATAGCACACAAAAAAAAAAGCGAAGATCGATGATCTTCGCTTTTTTTATATCTGAACGACTTGATTACTTCAAGTTCAATTTTGCACGAGTAATATACTTTTCAATGTCACGAGCTTCAGAAGACTTTTTAAAATCTTTTTCAATTGTTTCGTAAGCAGCTAATGCATCTTTGTAGTTACCCATCATTTCATAAGCGATACCAGCTTTTTGAAGATAGATAGGTGTTGTAAAGTTGTTAGTGTTTACACTGCTAGCAGCCATATAGTTTGAAGCAGCTTTCTCGTTGTTACCAAGCTCCATATAAGCATCACCAATAGCAGCTTTTGCTAATGTAGAAAGAATGAAATCTGAAGAAGAAAAATCTTCTAAATAGTTGATTGCATTTTGGTACTCACCTAAGTGAAGGTATGAAATACCTGTATAATAGGCAGCTAAATTACCAGCTTCTGTTGATCCAAAGTTATCCATGATATCAAGGAAACCGTCATAGTTACCGTCGCCGTTGATAGCAAGGTTAAATGAGTCTACTTCGAAGTAACGTTGTGCTTGGAACATCTCAGCTTGAGCATTCAACTCCATAGGAGCTTTGTAGTATTTCTGGTATGAAAAGATACCAACTGATACTATGATAACAGCTAAAGCGATAAAAGTTAATTTCTTTTGGTTTTTCTCGATATATTGTTCGGTTCTACCTAAAGCTTCTTCTAAATTTTCAAAATTATCTTCGTGAGCCTGATCCTTTTTGTTTGTAGACATATTAGAAATATTTAATGTTTTATTTTTTGCTAACGCAAATGTAATTTTTTTTGTGAATATTACGACAACTTTTGACTAAAAAGTGAATGCAATTGCCTTTGATTAATGTGTGAATTTAAGTCTGTATCTGAATTTATTCGTATTTTTGATGCGGAATTAAAAATCTGAACATAAATTTAGATTGTCTAGTCCTTGAAAAGCAAAAATAAAATATATGCATTTAGAGCGTTTGTCCCTTATAAATTACAAGAATATAAAAGAGTTGGAAATAGAGCTTTCGCCTAAAATCAACTGCTTTATAGGTAATAATGGTATGGGGAAAACCAATTTACTTGATGCGGTTTATTATTTGAGTTTTTGCAAGAGCTACTTTCACTCTACTGATCAGTTGAACATCAAACATGATGAACTGTTTATGGTTCTCGAAGGAAACTACAAGCGTCAAGATATGGACGAATTGATTTATTGTGGTGTGAAACGTGGTCAGAAAAAGAATTTTAAGCGAAATAAGAAAGAATACAAAAAGCTTTCGGAACATATAGGACTTTTACCTATTGTGATGGTTTCGCCAGCTGATGTGCGATTGATTACGGATGGGAGTGAGGAGCGACGCAAGTATATGGACAGTGTGATATCGCAGTATGATAGAAAGTATTTGGATGATTTGATACGATACAATCGTGTGATTTTACAACGTAACAAGTTGCTCAAGGATTTTGCTCGTCGAGGTCAGTTCGAAGAGGATAGCCTGAGTATTTGGGATGAGCAGATGATTATTCTTTCGGCTTCGATACACGAAAAGCGTAAAGATTTTTTGAATAAGCTCATGCCCGTTTTTCAAGAGTATTACAATGTCATTTCTCAGGGGAATGAGATTGTGAACTTGGAGTATAAATCTCAATTGAACGATCATGAAATGAGAGATTTGTTGCGCCATGCCCGTTTGAAAGATCAGGTGATGCAATACACAACGGTTGGTATTCATAAGGATGACTTGACCCTTTCGTTGGGTGACTATCCCATAAAAAAGATGGGCTCTCAAGGCCAGCAAAAAACTTACTTGATTGCTCTTAAGTTGGCACAATTTGAATTCATCAAGAAATTATCAGATTATAACCCGATACTGTTGTTGGATGACATCTTCGATAAATTGGATACAGAGCGTGTCGAACAAATTGTTCATTTGGTTTCTGAGGAACGATTTGGACAGATCTTTATTTCAGATACCAATCGCGATCACTTGGATCAGATCCTTTCATCCTCAAACCTGACATACAAACTATTCGTGCTAGATGGTGGGGCAGTTACCAATTTGTAAGTTCAATTACTTATCAACTTTATCCTTTAACCTCCAGCTCTGCTGGTCCCGAGAATCGGGATTATCCTTATTACCTTTAACCTTTAACTATGCGCCGATCGAGAACACAGAAAATAGAAGAACTAGTTAAGCTTGTTTTAAAAGAACAGGGCTTGGATGTGAAATTAAAAGAATTGGAGTTGATTAAAGCTTGGGAGAATGTGATTGGGACGAATGTGTCAAATGCGACTACAGACCTTTATATCAAGAATCGAAAGCTATTTGTACATGTGCGTTCGTCCATCGTTCGAAATGAGTTAATGCTGATTAAAACAGGTTTAATTCTGGCTTTAAATAAAGAAGTCAATGGTAAAATTATTGATGATATTGTGATAAGATAAAAGGTTCAAAAAGTTGTGGACCTTTTTGAACCTTTCAATTTCTTTTCCTGATGAATACTTAATAAATCTCGCAGCCTGAAAAGTGGAATGCACCTTCTATACAAGCATTCTCATCGCTATCGGAACCGTGAACGGCATTTCTCGACAACGACTCGGCAAACTGCTTACGAATAGTTCCTTCTTCAGCATCAGCAGGGTTGGTTGCTCCAATTAATTTTCTGAAATCAGCTACGGCATTTTCTTTTTCGAGAATAGCAGATACAATAGGTCCTGAACTCATAAATTCAGTTAGCTCACTATAAAATGGTCTTTCCTTGTGAACTTCGTAAAAAACTTCAGCTTGTTTCTTGCTGATATGAGTATATTTCATAGCTGCGATTCTAAACCCGCCTTTAGTAATGGTGGCTAAAATATCACCAATATATCCATTGGCTACAGCATCTGGTTTTATCATTGTAAAAGTTCTATCACTTCTCATAATTCTTCTATTTTGGTTAGTGAAACAAATTTAATCAATCTAAATAAA
>NZ_JBFFKR010000059.1:0-15944 GCF_041555295.1 Ancylomarina sp.
GGAAAAACAAGTATTTCAGTTTGTTTACAACATTTTATCACGAAACACATCACAAAGGAAATTCAACTTGTTGACTGCGATGTAGAAGAACCTAACGATATTCTATTCTACCCTGAAGCCAGGAAAATAAAATCACATAAGATTACCCAATTGATCCCGGAGATTGACAAAAACAAATGTGTTTTTTGCAAAAAATGTGCTGACTATTGTGAGTTTAATGCCATCAGTATTATTCCTTCAGCTCAATTAGCCGAAGTAAATGCAAGCTTGTGCCATTCCTGTGGAGCTTGTTTAGTGGCCTGTGAACAGGATGCAATTAAAGAAAAAGAAGTTGTTATTGGCCAGACTAACTTCTATCTGGAGGGAAATCAAACAATATTAGTAGAAGGTGTGTTAAAAATTGGTTCTCCTATGCAAACCTTAGTCATAAAAGAATTGAAAAAAGAGATTTCTGATAGCAATGTCATCACTCTTTACGATGCACCTCCTGGCACTTCATGTCCGGTTGTTGAAACCATAAGCGATACCAATTATATTATTCTAGTTACTGAACCCACACCATTCGGCTTGCACAATTTAAAATTGATGATCGCACTAATAAAGGAAATCAAGATACCCTTTGGTGTGATTATAAACAAAGCAGGCTTAGGGAATAATGAAATCTACGACTATCTGGAATCAGAGCAGCTTGAACTTTTAGGAGAAATACCCTTCGACCAAGACTTTGCATCAAAATATGCCAAGGGTGATTTACGACAAGATATGCCACAGGAAATTTCTGATTCGTTTTATAAAATAACAAATCAAATAAAAAAGAGAATGAGTTTATGTTAGAATTGACCGTATTAAGTGGAAAAGGTGGAACGGGTAAAACGTCAATAACTGCTGCACTAGCTGGTTTGGCCTCGAAGGCCGTATTATGCGATAATGATGTGGATGCGGCTGACTTACACTTAATCCTCCACCCTGATATAAAAGAAAAGCATAACTTTTCAAGTGGTTGGAAAGCGATTATAGATCCTGGCAAATGTAATCAATGTGGATTGTGCATTAGCCATTGCCGATTCGATGCCATTCACGACAATAAGAACCAACTTGAAGTGAATCACTTTCAGTGCGAAGGATGTCGTTTGTGCGAACGCATCTGCCCCGAACAGGCAATCCGATCGGAACAAAATACGAATAACTATTGGTACGTTTCAAGTACTCGTTTTGGCACAATGGTTCATGCTAAAATGGGACCCGGAGAAGAGAATTCTGGCAAATTGGTCAGTCAGGTTCGTAAAAAGGCGAGAGAAATTGCAACGATTACACAACAAAATTTCATCATTAATGATGGCCCTCCTGGTATTGGCTGTGCCGCTATATCTTCACTAACGGGAACCGACCTGGCTCTTATTGTGATTGAACCCAGCAAATCAAGCTTACACGATGCCGATCGTCTTATTAAGCTGATTGAATCGTTTAATATTCCTGCATTTGCTCTTATCAACAAATTTGATTTAAACCTCGAACTAAGTCAATGTATAACTGACTACCTGAAAACAAAGAATATCCCTTTAGTGGCTAAAATTCCATTCGACAAAGCCATGGTTCACGCCATGATCAACAAACAGACCATTGTGGAATATCAACCTGACTCCAATATCTCTAAAGAAATAAAGAGACTTTGGCATAAAATACAACTAAGCACACACACAGTCCATCTACATCAAGTAATATGATACAAGATACAATGCAATTAAGACCTCGCTATGGCGAAGTTGATCAGATGGGCTATGTCTATCATGCCAATTATGTGAGTTATTGTCATCAGGCGAGAACAGAGCTTTTACGAAAACTTGATTTGAATGACAAGTATCTCGAAGACATGGATATCATGATGCCTGTCATATCTTTCAATATCGATTACAAAAAACCAGCTCATTACGACGAACTCATAAGCATTACCACGACAATAAAAGGCTTGCCAACAACTCGATTCTATTTTGAGTTCCTAATAAGCAACGAAGAAGGTCATATTCTTAGCAAAGCGAATTCAACTCTTGTTTTCGTAGACAAAAAATCTCGGCATCCTAAATTAGTCCCTGAGTTCATAGCAAATAAACTTCAAGCTCGCTTCAAGCACGAGAATGAGCATTCATTACGATCTTCCTAAACACCTATTCCTGAATACATTTAATATAAAACAAGGCTTAATCCCTTTATATCCAGACGTGACAAACTCTACATTTGAACATATGTTCAAAAGCATATTGTATAACATGTCACAAAATCGCTATTTCATAGTGGTGGACTCAATGGATATATTACATTTGCACTCCAAACATATGGATATCTAGATATAAATATAATAGAGTAGCATAAAAATATAATACCATGACAAAATATTTAATAGTTGGAGGTGTAGCTGGTGGTGCAACAACCGCTGCACGTCTTAGAAGATTAGACGAATCAGCAGAAATAATCATGTTTGAAAGAGGGGAATATATCTCCTATGCCAATTGCGGTTTGCCCTACTATGTAGGTGGTATCATTGCCGAAAGAGAAAAGCTAATATTACAAACTCCAGAGAGTTTTAAAGCTCGATTAAATGTTGAAGTCCGTGTTAAAAACGAAGTTATACGTATTGATACTGAGAACAAATCAGTAGAAGTTAATGATCTAATAAACAAGACAACCTACACAGAAACATACGATAAATTAATCGTTTCACCTGGTGCTGAGCCAATCAAGCCTCCTATCCCGGGAATTAAAGATGAAGCCATTTTTACCGTTCGTAATGTAAGAGATACCGATAAAATCAAGTCGTTTTACGATGAGAAAAAGCCTAAGAAAGCGGTAGTCGTAGGTGCGGGGTTCATTGGCCTTGAAATGGCAGAAAACCTTCACCATATGGGTATGATGGTTACCATTGTTGAGATGGCTGATCAGGTAATGACCCCTCTTGACTATGAGATGGCTGCTGAAGTGCACATGCACCTGAAGACCAAAAATGTTGAGTTTTACCTAAAGGATGGTGTTTCAGAATTCAATCGTCAAGGAGATAAGTTAAATATTCATTTGCAGTCGGGTCGAAAGATTGACGCAGATATGGTGATTCTATCCATTGGTGTTCGCCCAGAAACCAAATTGATTAAAGAAGCGGGTATCGAACTGGCTCCGAACGGTGGTATCAAAGTAAACGAATACTTGCAAACCAGTAACGAGCACGTTTATGCACTTGGCGATGCCATGGCATTCCCTCACCCAATTACAGGAAAATACACCAATGCCTATCTTGCGGGTCCTGCCAACAAACAAGCTAGAATGCTTGCCAATAACCTGGTAAATGGTCATACAAAGGTATATAAAGGTTCAATTGCTACAGCTATTGCCAAAGTATTCGATATTTCAGTTGCCTCAACAGGTTTGGCTGAGAAAGTATTGAAGAAAGAAGGTATCAAGTATATCTCAAACATTACTCACGGAGCATCGAATGCAGGTTATTACCCAGGTGCTATGCCAACCACTATCAAAATCATGTTCGATCCGGAAACGGGAAAACTTTTCGGTGGACAGATTATTGGTTATGTAGGTGTCGACAAGCGTATCGACATGATTGCAACCGTACTTAAAAACAACGGAAGCATATACGATCTTCAAGAGATTGAACATGCTTATGCCCCTCCTTTCTCATCGGCTAAAGATCCAGTGAATCAAGCAGGTTTTACTGCGGGTAACATTATCGAAGGTTTGGTCAACATCATTCATTGGGATGAATTGCACCAGATGGATGCTTCCGATAACTTTATATTGGATGTGAGAACACCAGATGAGTTTGAGCTAGGAAAAATTGAAGGCGCTATAAACATCGAAGTAGATAAAATTCGTGAGCGTATAGACGAAATTCCTAAAGACAAAAAGATTATCATTTATTGTGGTGTTGGACTACGTGGCTACTTTGCTGCAAGAATTCTGATGCAAAGAGGTTTTAATAATGTTGTAAACCTGAGTGGTGGTTACAAGACTTACGAGCACGCTACCTGCAAACAAAGCAACGAGGATATTTTCGGATCGAGCTATATCGCTAAAGATGGTCACATCTATCGTGGGAAAGATAAGAATACTGAAGTGAAAAAGGAAGTGAAAATCATTGATATTGATGCCTGTGGCTTGCAATGTCCGGGACCGATTATCAAACTGAAAAAAGAAATTGATAAGCTTGAAGACGGTCAACGTCTACGTCAAAAAGTAACCGATGCGGGTTTCTCCAAAGACGTTGCTTCATGGTGTAATATGACAGGTAATAAACTGATTTCTTGTGATTCGGAAAAGGGAATTATAACAGCAGTTATTGAGAAACAAAAGCAGATTGAAGGCTGTCCTGTAACAAGTATGAATTTACCGAAGAACAAGACCATGGTGGTATTCTCCGATGAATTGGACCGTGCTTTAGCTTCCCTTGTGATTGCCAATGGTGCAGCTGCTACAGGTAGTAAGGTAACTCTATTCTTTACCTTCTGGGGACTGAATATTATTAAAAAGAGTGATAAACCTAAGGTTCAGAAAGACCTGATGGGCAAAATGTTTGGTAAGATGATGGCCAGCGATGCTGGCGATCTTAAGCTTTCGAAAATGCACATGATGGGCATGGGATCGAAAATGATGAAAAAGAGAATGCTTTCGAAAAAAGTTGACTCTTTGGAAGATTTATTACAGACTGCCATGGAAAATGGCGTTGAAATGATCGCTTGCCAAATGTCTATGGACGTAATGGGAGTTGACAAAGCAGAATTGCTTGATGGGGTTCAAATTGGTGGTGTAGCAACCTATCTTGAAGAGGCTGAAAAATCAAACGTGAACTTGTTTATTTAAGACAACACAATACTAAATAATCAAAAAAAGGACTACCTAAGGGTAGTCCTTTTTTTGTTGATAAGTTTAGGCATGATCAACATTCTGTATACTATACCTATTTTTTATAAATCTAGAATATTAGAAAAATATTAAGTATTTGCTTGTTATAAATACGTTCACTTCAAGGCTGAAAAGAAGTGTCTAAAGTAATCCCCCTTTACTCGGCCAAAGAACTCGTTAATATCGGGTACCTGGATCTTATTTCCAAATGAGATATTCAGGTTTCCACTTGTCTTTTGGCTGATCCTCTCCTGTTGGGTAGCCAATAGGAATCACATTCAAGGGGATATGTTTCTCAGGAAGATTCAGCTCTTTGATCACTGCTATAGTTCTGTCATCATAAGGAAAAGAAGCCGTCCATACTGCCCCTAAACCAATACTCTCTGCTGCCAGAAGAATATTTTCTGTTGCAGCAGCACAGTCATGCACCCAATAGCCTTTGTCCTTGAGGTTTCCTGCTCGGTCCATATCGCCACACACCACGATAGCTGCTTGGGCTTGTGTTAACATTTTGGCATAGGGCAATTGCTCACTCAATCTTTTGAGAATGGCTTTGTCTGTAACAACATAAAAAGCCCAAGGTTGACGGTTGACAGCTGTAGGGGCCGCCATACCAGCTTTTACTAGAAGCTCTAGCTGTGCTTTAGAGACAGGAGCATCGGTAAAATGTCGGACACTTTTTCTATTATGAATGGTTTTCAATGTTTCATTAGCATACGTGGGTTCAGCTGAAGGGATAAAAGCTTGTCCGTCTACTTGCTTATACATATCGCCTTGCATGCCAATAAAACCACCCATTTTATAGTAGCCACCATTGGCATAAATAAGGGGCTTAAATAAATCCATATCAATACTCCCATTAGCCCCTAACACGGCTTTGTCTGCCTTTACATCAATCACCTTTCCAATGAATTGTCGATGAGAACCCAAATCGTGATATTCCGTTAGTTCACACTCAATCACGATAGGAAATTCCTTTATGTAGGGTGCATCCACAAATTCGCCTCTAACAGCAGTAAGCCCTGTTTCTTTGAACTTATCCATATCTTTACCCGAATATTTCCCTACAAAGGAAACATATTTTGTTAACTCTTCGGAGGGGATGTTTACCGTAAAAAACTTCTTATCAGTAAGGTTGTGATACGAATAGGTCGCTGGCCGCATAGAAACTGAAATACTTAGAGGCTTTGAATTACAGATACCAACCCATGCCGCAGTCATCATATTGGGCTTCCCATCTTTGTCATAAGAGCCAATAACTAAAGCAGGTTTGGGGTGAATTGCTGATATGACTCCCAATGATTTTTTCTCAAAATCAGTTGCAGTAGAATCTCTTTCCACTTTATTTGTAACAACAGAAGTAGGCAATAATACGCTACCCTTACCCTCTTCTTTTTGTGTCAACATGATAGACAACACCAATATAATAATAGCTAAGCCAATATTTAAGAGTTTACTTTTTTGCATCTTTTTTATTATTTATAGGTTGTTTTTTATACGAAATGGTATCCATTAAGCATCCTGTAGCACAAACAGAGCACCAAGGTTTAGTGAAAAATAGAGAAAAAATTACAATTGCACCTCCAGCAATAAAGAAGCCATAGCTTGCTATTTTGAACGAGAATGCCATAAAGGGCTCAATATAATTTAATTGAGGTGCGAAGCCAAACAATAACATAGCTGCAATAAAGAATAAGTAAGCCTCTTTTATCGATAAGTTTTTCCACAGTTGGGGCACTTGTCTTTTTTTGAATGGCGAAACCTTATTTACCAGCTCTTGTAATGCACCCATTGGGCAGAGATAGTTACAATAATGCTTGCGCTTCCCTATAAATGAGACGCCTATTGCCAGAATAAACAGGAGTACTGTTTGCCAGTTCATCACCCAAGGCATACCGTCTATTAGCCAACTGTACATTAAAAATTGTGAGAGGGCTTTGTTAAGTATTATTCCAATGACGACCACAACTAAAATCATATAAAATGGACGAAGTTTCTTATTAACCTTTCCGAAGGCAAATAGCAGAGATAGCAAAACAACGACTAAAAACAGAGCATCTTTAACCATGCTTCTAATCGATCTTTTTTCCCAATTATCTACGGACGAGTGATGAAATACAGCCGAGGTTTTCCTCATTCCTTTGATAATCGCATGACTGCTCATTGTAGCACCAGAAGCAATATCAACATCATGATCTTTAACTTGACGTAATGCTAATTTATCCCATTGGTGCAAAAAATCCGCCTTTGTAACATACTCTAAATAATCATACGTCTCACCACTTTTAAGCAATGCCACTCCTACAACCTGATGAGTCTTATCAAGACCTATAAGTAGAGGCACAACACCTCCATAGCCATAGTTATCAGTTACAAAATCGGTAGAGACAAGCGCTTTTCCTATATCATTAGCGCCCGATTTAATTTCTATTATATTGAGTTTGTTTTTGAGAAAAGAGCTCGCTTCGGGAAAGAGGTTTTGTACGGATTCCAAAGTGACAGCTACTTCTATCTGATCTGACTTAGTGAAAAAGTGCGTACGACCACCTCTATAAGCTATTGCAACAAGAAATATGACTACTAAGACGTAGGTATATATGCTTTCTGCTATCTGTTTTTTTGATATTCTCATTTACCTCTACTTTTTATTAAACGGCCGAAGATATTCAATTATTACATATCAACATAGCTCGATCGATCAAAGCTCAAATTATTTCAAACAACACAAAACCATATAATCAAAAAAAGGACCACTCTTGGGTGCTCCTTTTTTGTTGATAAGTTTAATCAATATTTTGTTTACTATAAGTTTTACACATTTAACATCTAGTAAAAAACGAGCAGTCTTTATCCTCTCAATTCGAAGGAATGATAACACCTTTTGATAAGCTATTAGAGAAATAACAATAATGTCGATATTTATAAGTTAGCCACCATAAAAAAGAACATAACGATGGACCTTTTCATACTTTCTTCTTTAATTTACAGGTTTCTTAGAGTTACATTTGGAGCCTTCGTCTGAAGTATAAAGAATTTTCCGCATCCGTTTGGATCCTTCGTCTGGAATAGAAAGCATTTTCTTGTTTCTGCTGAACCAATCTAATGGAGTAGATTGATCCCCACGGATTTTTTGGAGCCTTCGTCTGGAAACAAAGGCTCAAATTATTCTGTGGGGCACCTTTGTCTACGAACCAAGAGTTCACAAAAAACGGGGGACACCTTCGTCTGAAGACGAAAGACCCAAACAGTTCAGCGAGAAACCTTCATCAGAAAACGAAAGACTCAAATTAAGCGTGAGCTCTTTTTATAATGAATACTTCTATTTCCCAGATAGTTTAAGACATAGTCAAAACACTTTTCGTGCTTACCTAGCAACTCTGGAGGAAAAAATACCTTTCTCTGAAAACAAGCCGTCAAAAAACAGATTGGCAACAGCAGTATCTGTATAACCTGTTGTTCGTGCCATAGATGACGTTAGAGTCTCTGTACAATATTCATCATGCAGATTATAGATAACTTCTTCTTTTTCGCCCTTGGCGTTTTCTCCTTTTAGCGTCACTCGCAGTACCGTTAATTCTTCTTCAAATTCTCCCAACTTCCATTCATCCATAAGAATTTTGCTGGTAAAATCTTTAGGAGAAAGATGAACGCGACTAATCTCAAAGCTTTCCTCACTAAAAAAACCGCTTTCTTTCAAGACTTTCACATACTCCACATGTCCTGGGTAACGCAAAGTCTTTTCTTTCATATTCGGAATATGTGACATGGTATATATTATAGATCGGAGTCCATCTGTATTAAAGGATTCCAAGGTCCCCCCCCTATCAAATTCAACATACTCACAATCCGTTAATGGTTCACGAACAACAGGCTTTCTATTTTCGACATATCTGGCTGGCCGTGTATATTCCTCAATCACATCAATTGGAGAGAAAGGTGCCTTATAGCAAAAACACCATTTTTTAGTTTTGGGTAAACCTCCAACTAAACATTCCTGAATTCAAAATCACTTAACTTCATTTTTTCGTTGTAGTAACCCTGTATTAGGTTACCCATTCCGGGAGCAACGCCACAATCGACAATTGCCGTTCCATTTTTCTCTTTAGTTTGATTATCTAATTCTAACGTAATTTCCGCAAAGAAAGAGATATAGATCACATTGACTTCGGCCTCAATCATTGCTTTTAAGCTTTTGAATCCCATAAATCCAGTCATAGCACATATACAATGCAGACTGACTGATATCAGCAAGTGTTACGTATGAGATTTTGACATAGCACTGCCACCTAAAACAATTATCAGCTACTGAGTTATTTAATACTATTCCATTGTCCGTTGATATAAGAACGAATCCTAAAACATATAAAGAATTAATTCTCTATTACCAGGTTTTATTGTAACTTAATACGACTCATACAGCGTGCATTACAAGCTGATGAGCGAGTTTTAAGAATACCATTTCAAACAACTTAAAACCATGCATCATGGAATATTATATCAGTAAAAACCACCTGAACAAAAACGAAGAAAACTGCATAGGCAGAACTTCAACCATAGGTATAATAAATAAGGATGATCTAATACGTGAAATTGCAAAAGAAGGCACAGGTATCACTTCATACGAAGTTGAGAGTATCTTTAAACGCCTGGAAATAGTCCTGTCCGATCTGCTTAAAAAAGGCTATGGCATCAACACGCCTATTCTTAACATTACCCCCAGCATACGAGGTATCTTTAAGGATTGGGACGATTCTTTCGATCCTAAGCGTCACCTGCTTCAGTTTAAAACCTCATCAGGTGTTATACTAAAAAAGGCTGCCAAAGAAACCAAACTATATAAATCGGAACCCACAAGCTATACGATAGATATATTTAGCTTTACCAGCCACAATAAGAATGAGAATAAAGATATTCTCACTCCAAATTCTATTGGCGAACTCAAAGGCAATAAGCTTAAATTCGACGATACCGATATTAAACAAGGTATATTTCTCATAGCCGAAGATGGAAGTGAATGTCGTATTGATGTTTATGCCCATAACACAAAAGCCAAACAGCTCTTTCAAATACCATCCATACTAGCAACTGGTAAATATGTTTTGGAACTTAGAAGCCTACCCTTACATTCAAGCCAATTAAAAAGCGGCCGACTAGACACTCCCTTGTTTGTTCTCTAATATAAAGACTGTATTATCTCACTTACATACAAAGTAAATCCTAGCGAGATTCATTAT
Source organism: Ancylomarina sp. (assembly GCF_041555295.1). Lineage (NCBI taxonomy): Bacteria > Pseudomonadati > Bacteroidota > Bacteroidia > Marinilabiliales > Marinifilaceae > Ancylomarina > Ancylomarina sp. The sequence goes on from NZ_JBFFKR010000059.1 coordinate 10,134, forward strand.
GAATCTCAGGCAGATTCGTTACGAATCTCGGTGAGATCTTATTTGAATCTCGGGCAGATTCCTTTTGTACATCACTAGCCTTTCTCTCCCACAGCCTCTTTAGGCCATTTATAAGCTTAGACTTATTCTTTATTTACCTCTCACAAATACATCACCCTTAATGATAATCTGGATACAATCTTGTCTACCGAAATTTACTACTGAAATAAAAAGCGACTGTCCCCCGTCAAAATAGGGCAATATCGTATTGCTTTGTCAAGAATGGAAATGCAAGCTGTTATAACTATTCTTGCCGTAAACCCAAAAAGAATATTTAAACTGGCATAAACTACTGACTAAAAACACCCACTTCAATAAAAATTGCATCTCGCACCCGCCATAAACACAATTAAAGCCATAAGAAACTTTAATAAAATCAGAATAAAAAAATAAGGTTACAACAAGAGATGCTTCGAACTCAAGTGTTGTAACCTTATTTTATTTTAAAACCCTAGAATTATTGTGGGTTTTCAGTGACCTCATGAGCCATCTGAGTTTTTTTGTATCACTAAAGACTTTCTGAGTTCAGGAAATCTTTATATCTATTTTATAACTTGAATTTTACTTGACATCACTTTACCATCCATTGTTACGCGAACAATATAAATACCATTTTTCAGCGATTCAATTTGAATGGTGTTATCCCCTGTATTTTTATCTTTTTGAGAAAACACTTTCTTCCCACTGAGGTCGAAAATTTCCAAAGCAAAATCTTGAGAGGAATTACCAAGTTGAAGTTTAAATGCACCGCGACAAGGATTAGGATAAATTTTCATCTCGCTTAACTCTTCCTGAATCGTTTCGATTCCAGTAGGTATTATTTCCAATTCCATTGTATTCGATTGGAAAGGCGTTTCAAACAGATAACCAATAACATAGGCACTATAAATTCCAGGTTCTTCAACAAATATTTCATAGTTTGCAATTCCATCCATGGGATTGACTACAGTCTTGATCTTTTCATCATTGATATAGACTTCAAGCTTATTAAATCTAACAGGGAGTTCTACTTGCAGCTTTAATTTATAGTCTTGTAAAATCTCAAAACTATTAACTGCAGGTATTTTATCTTTCACTTCGACTTCTTCCGGGTTCGATTTGTACGTCTCCTGATTAATGTAACCGATCAAATGAAATTTATAAACACCAGTTTGATCAACAGTTATAGGGAAAGACTGCTCACCTATTTCAGGGGTTTCAAAACTTTGGTATATCTCATCGTTTATATATATTTCAAATTTTTCGTAATCAACTTTTATCTCTGTATTAAGGTTGATGACCTTGTCCTGAACCTCTTTTAATTCAGAAATTACTGGAATATGATCAATTTCAAGAATATCTACAGTCCAAACTCCTCTACCATGAGTTGCGAATACCACTTGGTTACCAACAATTTGCATGTCGTAAATAGAGACAGGAGGTATATTTCCAATAACTGCATGCCAAGAAACTCCATTGTCAGTAGACTCGAACAAGCCAATCTCTGTTCCTGCCCAAAGAATATTAGAATCATGAGGCATAACTAACATACAGTGGGTCACAACATCAGGAAAACCATTAGTACTCACATCACCCGTACCAAAACCAGAAATGTCTTCCCAATTTTGACCAAGATCTGTCGTTCTTAAAATTTTAGGTGATTGACTATTGGAAAATAGCAAATAAGCCGTAGAAGCTTGATTGGGATGAGTCGCTATGCCACTAATAAAAGATCTCATATCCTTTTCAGCATATTCATTCACAGCAGAAAAAGTTTCTCCTTCATCCTTTGATACATAAATTTTGTAATTACCATCGGTTACCATGGCAGCACCAGCCCATACAATATCTGGATCCGCAAGAGAAACCTCCACATTATGCTGACTACTTACACCTTGCCAATACTCTTCAATTTTTTTCAGTTCCCAATTGGCTCCAAAATCATTAGATTTATAAACACCGTCTTTAGCAACAGCAAAAACAACATCCGGATGCAATTTAGAGGCAGATAACTTTGTGACAAATGGACCATCATCATCGGCAATTCCATTAACTGAAGACCAGTTTGCCCCTCCATCTAATGATTTGTAAATCGCATTATAATAGATACTACCTAAAAGCTTTTTAGAATCCTTACCATGCCACAGGCATTCGAAACCATCTCCTCCCAATCGGAAGTAGTAGTTGGAGCTTGATGAAGCATCTTCCTCTGAAGCTGATTGCCAGGTTCCATTATCCTGCATGCCACCTATGTATTCATTGGCATTTGGATTTTTGGCAACGCCATAAAATTGTGTCGTAATGTAGTTATTGGGCTTTTGAGTAAATGTGACGCCATTATCCTCTGAAACTCCAATACCCCCATCATTTCCATTAATGATCCTGAAATTTGTACCATCCAATGGAACGATTGTTATGTTGTGATGGTCAGGATGTACTCCAGGGATTATGGTATTTCCCATACCAGCACCCTGATCGTAGTTGTTGGCTCCTCCATTATTCCCATAGGCATCTGTAACACTTGATTTTTCACCATCGAAGACCTCAATGCCTCCGTACTCTACAACTATTTTTGAAGTAGGCAGATTTTCAGCATCCCAAACAGCACCATTTTTTAATTCTGGCCAAATCATATAGAGAGCCTTCTTTAAATGCCCTCCCGCTACGGCGATAGTTGCATCTGCAGCTTCTGCCTTGTATTCTATAGCATTAATAAAAATATATTCTCTGCCCAAATCACCATAGGCATCACTATCCCCATTTCGGCTATACAGATTAAATTTGCCATCCTTTTCCTGGTCTCGGAAGGAAACCATCAATTGTTTATTGTTAGTGATGTCCCATACTTGAAAAGGAACATCAACATAATCGACATAGCTATATTCAGCAGCCGCAACTCCTGACGTTTTATTATCGGGAACTATAAAACGATGAGCTTTTTGACTGATTCCTTTTCCAAATCGAATTTCTACAGAAGTCCAGTCGGATGAAAGAATACCAGTACCCTCTTCGGTGCTTAAACCGCCTTCTAAATAGATTCCTCCGAAACCAACGAATGAAAGAAAATCTGTATTTTCGGTATAAGCTGCTTTTACAGCCTTTGCATTTTCAGTAGTTGTCTTATTGAAAGCAAGTTTCCACATATTGACTCCAGCTACAAATACAACACTATCAATAAATGGGTGTGCCGCAATAGTATTATCATAGCCTCCTTGACCTCCAAGAAAATTATCCGTACTGTTAAACTTTACCCAACTATTGGCATTATCTACTGATAAGAAAACCTCTGATGCTGCCTCTGAAATATTAACGCTAGTATAAACAAAATTTCTGTTTACCGGAGATACGGCCAGTTCATATCGGGTTCCAGCAGCAAGTCCTTTAGAGAAAAGTTCCCAGCTTGAACCACCATTTACAGTGCGAAGAATTCCTTTTCTATTTTCCCCTGCAAAGATCGTGTCTCTTGCAGTGGAATAAGCAGCTAAATCCTCAACCCCATTGTTCACAGGATCACTTTCATAAACCTGTGTCCAGTCAGTGCCCCCATTTGTAGTTTTGAAAATGCCGTATTCTGTGGCGGCAATAACAATGTCTGCATTAATTGGGTTCACCCAAAGGCGGTTGATGTAACCAAATTTTTCATTTGTTGAAGTACTTTCAAGTTGCGTCCAGTTTACCCCTCGGTCAACTGACTTCCAAATACCATTCCCAAGATTTTGAGCACTTCCTGGAAAACTTTCACCAGTTCCTGCGTAAATGATATCATGGTTTGAATTAGACATGGCCAAAGCATTCACGGACAAATTAGTTAAGTCATTGGATAGATTGGTCCAGTTTTCAGCACCATCAGTCGTTTTCCATATTCCTCCAGTGGCACTCCCCGCAAACCAAGTGTTCTTATTGGAATCGTCCGGATCAACAATGATGGCACGAGTTCGACCACCAACGTTAGCAGGGCCTCTCTGAATGAACTCCAAGGCAACTTTCGCACTTTTGGTTTTAGGACTATTTTCAAGGGCCTTTTGTAGCTCCAATGTTTTGTAATTCATTTGGTAACCAGATTTGTTTTCTCCAATTCTGGTTGTGATATCTTTAAAGTACTTGCTGTACATATCTGGCTTATTGGCTTTACTATAGCCCGCTTTTCTTTTAGCCTTTTTTTCTTGATACTGCTTTTGCCAGAATTCTTCAGGTGTGAAATCAGCACTGGAGAATTTCTTTCCAGTTGGTTGGATGTAATTACTGATAAGAATAGCTGACAATGTCAGGAATCCCACAGTAAGAAAAATGTAAAATTTCTTCATAAACAGTTAGGGTTAGTTAGTTAGTTAGTTAGTTAGTTAGTAAATTGGTTAAAATCCTTATTTTAATTTGTTAGGGGTTATTTTTTTCTTTGATTGGAGGTCGAAAACATAAGTCCATTTTCCAGTGTCAGTAGGACCTGTAATGTATCCTTTCTGTTTGGTTATAAGCAATTGAGTGTTGTTATGCCATGATATTTTGGCATTGGCAATTTTGTTCTCATAAATAATTTCTTCCTTTTTTATATCATATACAAAGAACTCGATCGGTTGATTGGGATTGAGTTTAGGTTCAGGAATTATCTTTTTACATAATGCATAATTTCCATCTGAATTTAACTTGAAGTCAACTTTATCTCCAAATTTTTTCTGAGCAATTTGTTGGTAAGTCTTCTTTGAATTGAAGGTTTCTGGCTGACTTAATCTATTAGTTTGCACACATCCCAATAAGAGGAATAATATGAATAAGTGAACCAGAAAGTTTTTAATGAACATGCAATATTGCTTTATCATGGGTTGTATTTCTTAAACATTAAATAGATATTAGCCAAACACACGACTATTTCACAAATTATAAGTCAGTAAATATATTGACATTTAATGACAAATAAAATTTATTTTTGTTAAATAAACCAAGTAACTGTGTATCATCTACTAGTTAAGAAATGACATTTTTTTCATGAGATTGCATAATACCCTGATAGTAGCATTAACTCATCTGAAAACCTATATCTAAAAATATTAAATTATGCCTGAGTATTTTTTATAACGAATATTTCTTTCTTTTTAAAACTTAAGATATATATAAAAACAAGTATTGTGCTTACCAAGCATTTCTGGTGGAAAAATCCTTTTTTGGGTAAACAAGCCTTCTAAAAACAGCTACAGCTGCATAGCCTGTTGTTTTTAACCATAGAAGATGTTTGGGTTTCCTTACAGTATTCATCATGAAGACTAATAGATGACCTCCTCTCTGATGGCCCTTGGCATTTTATAGAAAGAAATATCAATCACATTGACTTCTGCCTCAATGGTTACTCTTAAGATATGAATATGCGACACTTGCATTTCCAGCACTCATAGCTATGTAAGTAATATTTGCAGTTTTTATATTAGTTTGTAGAGCTGTTCCATATTATATAACTGACAAATGGTTTGATGGAATAGTATTGAATTTCAAACAATAAGTTGATAATCATCCTAAAAATAAGGTCTTCAAGCTTAAATACAAAATGAACGAATCAGCCTGAATTGCGAATTTTAATCTTTGATTTCAACCTTGAAAGTGAAGTATTTCTGAACGGTATAACTAAACAGTATCACAATAAGGGTGGTTGCCATTTTTGATGGTGTGGGATACCAGCCAAAGGATTCCACAAAGAGTTTCAGGAAAATATAATTTAAAAGCACACTTCCCATTACACTTAAGCCATATCGAAAGAACTGGATACGTTTTCGGAGAAAAGAACCCGGGAAGCTGATGAATTTTGCC
>NZ_JBFFKR010000060.1:0-15918 GCF_041555295.1 Ancylomarina sp.
CCATCCGCGAGGCCTTCTCCTCTTCGAAAACGAAGACTTTTGTACAAAAACGGTGAAAAACGCAAGTGTAAAGCCTAAAACGAAGGCAAAAAGGGCATAAAACCGCTTCGGAGTCCAATATTTTGTACAAAAAGAGGCTTCTTCTCTTCGGCCATGTGCTCGTGAGTCCCAAATATTCAACTCTTCTCATCGGCGAAGCATTTGTTTGTTCGTAATCACACTCATCCGCAACAGCGAGGCAAGTATGCGTACAAAATAAGATTCCTCTACTGAATTGTACCGCTTGCCAATGACAAAAGGATAATCACCATCGTGATGCAAGCCATTTTGAGGCAAAAACTAACTAAGGTAATAAAATATGTTTAATAAGATGCGTGTCAAATCTGTCAAGTTTAAACTTACTATTGGTGGACAAATTTTAACATTTAAAATTATATTGTTCATTTTATATTTTTTAATTTAAATCTCGATTTAGCCCAACTAACCCATTAATACATAAATTAAAATGACAGTAATGAGATTAATACCTTGGCGACAAACATCGGACACCAGTTGGCTAAAGCTGATTGGACTGCCGATACAATTCTCAGCCATCTTATTACTCTACTGAATAAAGAAAACAAGACAATGAGCACTGCGATTCAATTCGCACGTGGCGGTCAGGGCTCCAAAGCCCTACAAACCGAAGATGCTATTGTTGACAAACACTTCGTTTGCCTCAAACAATTTGTTTCGGCAAATATGTATCTATCTGATGAAAGTATCGCCGACAATGCGACTGCGGTATGGAAAATTATCAGCTCCCGTAATTTAAACCTTCACAAGCTGAGCTACGAAAGACAATTGGCACTCACCCATGCCCTAATCAGCAATCTTGAAGATGTGAGGGTGAAGCCATTGGTTGACAGTTTGATTGGCGTTAGCGATCGTGTCGCAGAATTGAAAGCCTCTACAACGAGTTTCGAAACACATTTCCGCAATATGAAAGAAGAGCTTGCCGGCATGGAAGAAACCATTGCGCCTTCGACTCAGAAAAATACAATTCGCAACCTGATTAACAATCACTTGCTTCCTTATTTAAATAATGCATCACAAGTGATGCCTGAAAAATACGAGGAAATCAATAAGGTGATTATCCAGCATATCGATGGCATAAACACCAAGGCGCGTGCTCGCAAAACCCGCAACACCACGCAGGAACAAGAGCCTAGCGCAACGGAATAATTTAATTGAGGGCTAAATTGCAAGGAAGAAATAGATCATGGGATCTGTTCCTTTTTTATTTTGGGCTAAAACCCAGGCAATCAAAAGAACAAAACAATGCACATATTCAAAAGACATCATCTGTCAATTTTGAAATTTTGTAATCCTGTGAATATTTAAGCTCCAAATAAAATATAAGACCCCAGACTCCTTTAATATCAATACTTATAGAAAGCCAATACAAGAAGCCAAGCCCTCAGACTAAATTTAAAATTGAATACTTCCCTAACATTGACTAATTTTAGTTGAAACTGAAACCTTTAAATACAAATCATATGGCTAATTTAAATGTAGAATTCATGGGGCTTAAGCTAAGAAACCCCATTATTGTAGGTGCTTGCACCCTATCGGCAACTGTTGAAGGCGCAAAAGAATTAGAACTTGCTGGCGCTGGTGCAATTGTCTATAAATCGCTTTTCGAAGAGCAAATCCAAATGGAACGTGCTCAGCTCGATGATGAGATGGACACCTACTCGGAACGAAATGCCGAGATGGTTTCCATATTTCCAACACTGGAACACGCAGGCCCTACGGAACATATCCTGAAGCTTATTGATGTCAAAAAGAATGTTTCGATTCCTGTTATTGCAAGTTTAAATTGTGTTTACGATGTAACATGGTTTGATTATGCCAAACAACTTGAAGATGCAGGGGTTGATGCCTTAGAGCTCAACTTTTATTCCATGCCAACAAGTATAGACAAAACTGCGGCTGAGATAGAAGAAGAGAAAGTGAAAATTGTAATGACTTTAAAAAAGAGACTGAAAATTCCATTCAGTATTAAGTTGAGTCCTTACTATACCAACACAATGAACTTTGTGAGCCAATTGGATAAGGCGGGAGCCTCAGCCTTTGTGTTATTTAATCGTCTGTTTCAACCCGAAATTAATATCGATAAGGAAAGTCATATCACACGTTTCAATTTAAGCCAAAAAGGCGATTTCAAACTAGGCCTTCGCTATGTTGGTTTGTTACACAACAAAATAAAAGGGGCTCTTTGTGGTACAAATGGTATTTACACACACGAAGATGTGATTCAGATGCTTTTAAGTGGTGCTGATGTTGTTCAAATGGTAAGTGCCATCTACAAAAATGAGCCTTCTTATATTGCAGAAGTTCTAGATGAACTTGAAAGCTGGATGGATGCTAAAGGTTATAAAACAATTAGTGAATTCAGAGGCAAACTTTCCGATAACGAATTAAAATCCTCCGACATCTACTATCGTGCTCAATATCTGGATTTTTTACTAAAACCAGAAGAGATCATCAACAAATACCCCATGCGATAAGGGAACGATTAAACAGGAACAAAGCTGGTCGACTGATCGGCTTTATTCTTGTGTATAATGATGAGAAAAAGGAATTTAAAGCCCTGCAAACGTTTGAAAAATGAAAGTCTAAATCATTTGAAAAAAGACAGTTAGATTGTCAGCTTATAGCTTTTATTTTAAAGAAAAGAACGTTACTTTTGTGTACAATTTTCAAGTCCGAATACAGACAAAAAGCCTTGTGAATTTAAGATTTAGAATATTATAAGTTAATATATAATTGTTATTGAATGCTTTAATTAACAAAGCTGAATAACATTTAAAACTAAAAAGCGATAATTATGAGTACTAAGTACGTTTATACTTTTGGTGACGGTAAAGCCGAAGGTAAAGCAGACATGAAGAATTTGCTTGGAGGTAAAGGTGCAAACCTTGCTGAAATGAACCTAATTGGTGTTCCAGTTCCTGCTGGTTTCACTATCACTACTGAAGTTTGTACTGATTACAACAAGCTTGGAAAAGATGCTGTTGTTGCAATGATCAAAGAGCAAGTTGAAGCTGCTGTTAAAACTACAGAAGCTGCAATGAACGCTAAATTTGATGCTAAGGATGGTTCTTTCCCATTGTTATTATCAGTTCGTTCTGGTGCTCGTGCTTCTATGCCAGGTATGATGAACACTGTTCTTAACCTAGGTATGAACGATGAGACAGTAAAAATTATTGCTGAAAAATCAGGGAACGAAAAATTTGCTTACGATTCATATCGTCGTTTCATCCACATGTACGGTGACGTAGTTATGGGTGTTGAGGCTGAAGAAGGACATCATAACCCATTTGAGGTTGTTCTTGACGAATTGAAAGAAGCTAAAGGTTACAAAGTTGATACTGAATTAACTGTTGAAGATCTTAAGGTTCTTGTTGAAGGTTACAAAGCAGTTATACGCGAGCACGCTGGTGTTGACTTCCCTACTAATCCTTGGGATCAGCTTTGGGGTTCTGTATGTGCTGTATTCGATTCTTGGAATACTGAGCGTGCAATCCTTTACCGTCGTATGGAAAATATTCCTTCTGAGTGGGGAACTGCTGTAAACGTACAAGCTATGGTTTATGGTAACATGGGTGATACTTCTGCTACAGGAGTTTGTTTCTCTCGTGATGCTGCTACTGGTGAAGACCAATTCAACGGTGAGTATTTGATCAACGCACAAGGTGAAGATGTTGTGTCTGGTGTTCGTACTCCTCTTGAAATTACTAAAGTTGGTTCACTTCGTTGGGCTGAGCGTAACGGTACTTCTGAAGAAGTTCGTCAAGCTGAATTCCTTTCTATGGAAGAAGCTATGCCTGAGCTTTACAATGAACTTGATACGATCCAACAAAAACTTGAAGATCACTATTCAGATATGCAAGATATGGAGTTCACCATTCAAGATGGTAAGCTTTGGATGTTGCAAACTCGTTCTGGTAAGCGTACTGGTGCAGCTATGGTAAAAATGGCTGTTGATATGTTGGAGCAAGGTATGATTGATGCGAAAACAGCAATCTTACGTCAAGAGCCTAACAAATTAGATGAGTTACTTCACCCAGTATTCGAGCAATCTGCAATTGATGCTGCTAAAGAGCTTTCTAAAGGTCTTCCAGCTTCTCCAGGTGCTGCTACAGGACAAATCGTATTCTCTGCAACGGCTGCTGAAGATTGGGCTGCTGCAGGTAAAAAAGTAATTTTAGTACGTCGCGAGACTTCTCCAGAAGACTTGAAAGGTATGTACGCTGCTGAAGGTATTCTTACTGAGCGTGGTGGTATGACTTCTCACGCTGCTGTAGTTGCTCGTGGTATGGGTAAATGTTGTATTTCTTCTGCTGCTGGTGTTTTAGTAACAGGAACTTCTATGACTATCAACGGTGTTGATTTTAAAGAAGGTGATTTCATCTCATTGAACGGTACTACTGGTAAAGTTTACGAAGGTAAAGTTGCTACAATCACTCCTACTTTAGATGGTGATTTCGGTAAATTGATGGATCTTGCAGAGAACAACACACGTATGTACGTTCGTACAAACGCTGATACTCCTGCTGATGCTCAAACTGCTCGTGAATTCGGTGCCAAAGGTATTGGTCTATGTCGTACAGAGCATATGTTCTTCGAAGGCGATAAGATCTGGAAAATGCGTGAGATGATTCTTGCTGAAGATCTTGAAGGACGTAAAGCTGCTTTAGCTAAATTACTTCCTGTTCAGAGAGAAGACTTCTCTGGAATTCTTGAAGCTATGGACGGTTTTGGTGTTACTATTCGTCTACTGGATCCACCATTGCACGAATTTACTCCTAACGATGAGGCTTCTCAAATTGAGATGGCTGAAAAATTAGGTATTGATGTATCTATCGTTAAAGCTAAAGTTGAATCTCTTCACGAGTTTAACCCAATGTTGGGTCACCGTGGTTGTCGTCTAGGTAATACTTACCCAGAGATTACAGAGATGCAAGCTCGTGCTATTATCGAAGCTGCTTGTGATCTTAAAGCTAAAGGAAAAGATCCTAAGCCAGAGATCATGGTTCCATTGATCGGAACTCTTAAAGAATTTAAGATGCAGGAAGATATCATCAGAGAAACTGCTGCTGCAGTATTCGCTGAGAAAGGTATCAAAGTAGATTTCTTAGTAGGTACAATGATCGAGATTCCTCGTGCTGCATTGACTGCTGATGCAATTGCTGAGTATGCTGAATTCTTCTCTTTCGGAACAAATGACTTGACTCAAATGGGATTCGGTTATTCTCGTGACGATGCTGGTAAATTCTTACCTATCTATATTGAAAAAGGTATCCTTAAGCACGATCCTTTCCAAGTATTAGATCAAGAAGGTATCGGTCAATTGGTACGTATGGGTTGTGAAAAAGGAAAATCAACTCGTCCTGATATCAAATTAGGTATCTGTGGTGAGCACGGTGGTGAGCCATCTTCAGTTGAGTTCTGTAACTCAGTTGGTATGGATTACGTTTCTTGTTCTCCTTTCCGTGTGCCAATCGCACGTTTAGCTGCTGCTCAAGCTAACTTGAAGCAAAACTAAGAGAATCATATTCTCAATATATAGAAAGGCTGTCCTCAGGGGCAGCCTTTCATGTTTTACGGCTTTTATAGGTCTACAATTCCTCCCAGCTTATCTGTAATGGCATAACTTATTTAAGTATCTTCTATCAAGAACTTATGTACTTTTCTAAAAAGTAAACAAATAACATAAGCGAAACTAATGTTCTAATAAATATAAATAGTTTAAGATATAATATGTAATTTTATGTCTGAATGAAAAAAATAGCCTCTTAAATGAGAAATTTAAAACTAACTTTTAAAATATAGGATCATGGCAAAATCTCAAGACGCTAAAAAGAGCGAGAAAAAAGAGCCTCTTAAAACGGCTAAAGAAAAAAAAGCAGAGAAAAGAGAGAAAAAAGCTAAGAAAGCTTAATCCATTTCTGTAAAAAAAGCTAAAACTATTGCCTATGAAAATACAATGGTAATAAATAGAAATATTTAAGGCTGTCCAAATGGGCAGCCTTATTTCATTGCAATAAATTTGATAAGTTTGACGTCGAAAACTATAATAACAAACACTCTTCTGTATAAAAAAACACAAAATGATAATAGATAAAATAGAAAACTTAAAGCTTTATGCAAGTTTAAGTGACAGACTGGCTAAAGGGATTGAATACATAAGCAATTCAGATTTTTCTAAAATTGATTTGGGAACTTATAAAATTGAAGGTGATGATGTTTTTGCAATGGTTCAGGAATACGACACAAGGAAGATTGAAGATTGCAAACTTGAGGGACACAGCAAGTATATCGATATTCAATATATTATTACAGGAGAAGAACATATTGGACTTACATCCAAGACTAATCAAGAACTTGAAGTGAAAAACGACAAAGATGATTATGCTTTTTACAAGGGCGATTCAACTTTGTTTAAATTCGATCAGTCAGTATTTGGCATATTTTTTCCAGATGATCTACACATGCCATGTGTTGGGCTAAACCAAATTTCAATAGTGCGAAAAGTAGTTGTGAAAGTACGCATTTAAGACTCTAATATATACCTGGAATTAGTGAGACTAACGACACACTAATCTTCAAAATAGAATATCTGAAAAAATAATATTTAATAATGAAGTGGAATTTAAAATTTAGAAAATGGCATAGGGATTTTTCATATTTCTATGCAGGCTTATTAATGGCATTTTCAATATCTGGGATCGCCTTAAATCACCGTCAATCATGGGATCCTCGAGATTACACCTATGAAACGATCACATTGCAAATCGATCTTCCAGCAGACGAAGATGCAATTGATGATGTTTTCTTCGAAACATGGTTAAAGCAAAACAATATCGATCTAGAATTCCGAGGTTCAGGCTGGCGAAGAGGTGGTCACAACCTTTATTTCAAAGATGCATACGCTTTCATTGATCCAAAAACAGGCAAGGGAGAATTGGAGATGTTCAATATCAGACCTGTATTGGGACAGATGGTTGATCTGCACAAATCGAACGATAGTTTATGGTTATGGTATTCCGACCTTTTTGCGATTAGTGTTTTAATTATTTGCCTGACGGGTTTAATAATCACAAAGGGAAAGTTTGGTTTCAAACAAAGAGGTTGGAAATTGGCACTTGTTGGCGTACTAATTCCTTCCATCATGTGGTTTTTTATATAAGCAAGATGAGATATTGAAATGCAGATTACTGAATCCGTAATCTGCATTTCATATTTAGAGTTCTATTTTGCTTAATAATTCAATATTCTCAATATCACTATAATCGTATTGATAAAGACCATCTCTACCGATACAAATAAGCAAATCGCCAAATGGAATTACATCGTAAGTATTGATGTCGGGGTAGAGTGCTAAAACATGTTGGGTAATCGTTAATGGATCATTGGCATCGTAAATTTTTAAGCCTGCACTCCCATCACAAACAAAAAGGATGGAATTATCTATTCCTAAACCATACGGTTCTGTCATTTGATAGGATTTTATTTGCTTGGGTAAATTTATATCAGAGAGATCGATCACATCCAACACATTTTGATTCTGACCACATGTATTACCTGAACGAATGGTTACGTAGGCAGTATTATTTTCCACCACAACAGGATCACAACCTCTAAAATGATTATAATTGCTTATAAACTCAGGTGAATACGGTGAACTAAGATCATAGATATTCATTCCATTTTGCCCACCAATAAAGAGTCTATTTTCGCTGATAAAAAGAGTCTCCATCATCCACCCCACATTAAAATCCCCACTGTGAGTCATTGAATTCACATTGCTGATATCATAAACAGTAAGCTGATGTTCATTTTTCAAGACATATAGTGCATCATTACTTAATATGAAGCGAGCCATTGAACCTGCAGTCCCCGTTGTACTATTATTGATTCCAGGACTTTTGGATGAATTGTAACCGTTGACTCCATCGTAACATGGATAAATGTAATCTGGCTCTTCTATTTCAACTGTAACACGTTTTACCTCCCAACCAATAATAACCCCTTTTGTTTCATCAATATCATCATATCGAAGCGTATTTCCTGTTGGAGGAATCATATAGCCCAAGTAATTCTTGAATCGCTGTTCTTCTTTTATATTGCTCAAATCCTCAATATCAAGAACAACTAAATCGGTATAGCTATCCACGTAAAGAGAATGCCCTTTTATAGCGATATCGACATTTCCGGGAATATTAAGAAAAGATGTGTTTACTGGATTTTTAGGATCGCTGTTGTCAATAATGTGAATTCCCTTTAAATATTCGTTGACAAAAATGTAGTTGTCTTTAAAATAGATCTTCGCCGGAGATTCAAATTCACGTGAGCCTTCAATTTTCACCGACGCTCTTAAATCTTCATAACTGAGATATATCGGTGAGTTAACGTGATATTTCTCTTCAATCTTATCTTCACATGACACAAATGTGACTGCAATAAGCATTAAAAAACTTAGCTTGATTATGTTGTTCATGATATAAAGCTTTTATGATTTGTAAGTATGATGCATAATTTTAAAAAAGGTTGCGTTTAAGACGCAACCTTTTCATTATCATCACATCTTTAAAAAAAACAAACAACTATCATGGGGAATAGATTTTTTAAAACACAGATATTACTGGCTTGTATATTTATCACAACAACAAGTCTGGCGCAGGAAAGTCAAGATACAAAAAGGAGTCCCTCTCCAATTAAAAACCACTTTCAGACTGGAGTTCTTTTAGGGAGTAGTAACAACCAAAATAAAGCGCCATTTTCCTTAATGTATAGTTCTTCTTATCTGTTTAAAAATCAATTCTTGCTGGGTTTGGGCATCGCATACGAAAGCTTTAGGGAGGCACAGATGCCTATTTTTGTAAGATTAGAACATCCCATCAAACATGGCGATGTTGACGTTTTTGCATTTACCAATATGGGGTATAGTTTTAATCTGGAAAATAGAAAGGCTCACAACTATCAGTACTCCAATCTTGATTTCGATTCAAAAGGAGGCTGGCTCATCAATCCTGGCATGGGAATCAAACTTCGCGTAGGTTCTTCCAGCAAATTGCTGCTTTCGATAGGCTATCGTTATCAAAAAATTAAACACAAAGCCTACAATACTTATACTTTGGATAATGAAATACACTACGACAGCTACAATCGCATCTCATTACATTTGGGATTAGAATTTTAGCCATCTATACCAAAGATTTGTAATCAGGAATTTCGGGGATAAACTCAAAGCTATTTTTATCGTAATCGATACGACAACAATAGTGCGTAAGGCCATTAGTTACAACCAGGTAAGGCACCTGCAACTTCATATTATAACGAGCAATCTGATTAAAAGTATCTTGTGATATTTTCACACAAGCCGCTTTGCATTCAACAATCATTAATGGATTAGCCTTATTATTATACAAGACAATATCACTGCGTTGCGGCATTCGATTAACATCCACTTTCTTTTCAACAGCGATCAATCCTCTGGGATAATTCTTTGAGTCAACCAAATAAGAAATGAAATTCTGCCTCACCCATTCTTCTGGAGTTAATACCACAAACTTCCTTCTTATACTATCAAAAATTAGCTTTCTTTGTCCTTCTAATTTGATATTAAAATTGTAGGTGGGTAGATTTAGTTTGTCCATATTTTCGTTATATTGAAAACAAATATAAACAGATTTCACTAGCTCATCGTCAAATCAGGAAAGCAAATTATTCAGCATATGAAGACAAAAGAAGAAATTGTAAAAAATTGGCTAACCCGTTATACGGGAAGAGCATTAAAAGACTTCGATCAATATATTCTTCTAACCAACTTCAATAGTTATCTAGAAATCTTTGCCGAGAAATATAATATTGCAATTACTGGCGAAGACAAAGCAATGCCAAACGTCTCGGCAGATGGCATTACCATGATAAATTTTGGAATGGGTAGTCCTAATGCGGCTACTATAATGGATCTACTTAGTGCCATAAAACCCAAAGGTGTCTTATTTTTGGGAAAGTGTGGTGGACTGAAGAAAAAAAACAAACTGGGAGATTTGATTCTTCCCATTGCTGCTATTAGAAGTGAGGGGACATCTAATGACTACTTGCCTCCCGAAATACCAGCACTACCAGCATTTGGCTTACAAAGAGCTGTCTCTCAGGTTATAGCCGATAAAAATATTAAATATTGGACGGGAACCGTTTTCACGACCAACAAGAGAGTTTGGGAATTTGACGAGCGTTTTAAAAAATATCTGGCTAAAACTCGTGCTATGGCCATCGATATGGAAACTGCAACCATATTTACGGTTGGTTTTTTTAACGAAATTCCATCAGGAGCAGTCTTATTAGTTTCTGATCAACCGATGATTTCAACTGGAGTTAAAACTGAAAGTAGCGACGCCATTGTCACCGATCGATTTGTTAATCGGCATATCCAAGCAGGAATCGATGCCCTAAAAGAGGTTATGCACAATAAAGAATCAGTTAAACATCTTAGATTCTAGAAAAAAAACAATTCAAAAGAATTACATGACATTTGAAGAAATATACAGCAGTATAAAAAAACAGGAATATGCCCCCATCTATTTCTTAATGGGAGAAGAGAGTTTTTATATCGATAAAATCACAGACTACATCCTAGAAAATGCTCTTCCGCAAGCTGAGCGTGATTTTAACCAGACGGTGTTTTATGGTAAGGACGCTGATATCGCTAACATTATGGATACGGCTCGCCGTTTTCCAATGATGTCAACACGACAGCTTGTAGTTGTAAAAGAAGCGCAACAACTCAAAAATATCGAATTGCTGGATACTTACATAAAAAACCCTCTCAAGTCAACCATATTAGTCATTAATTACAAATACAAATCATTAGACAAAAGAAAAGCATTTACTAAAAATGTGGCTCAATATGGTATTTTATTTGAATCAAAAAAAATATACGAAAACCAGTTGCCAGATTGGATATCAAAATATACAAGTAGCTTAAAACTCAAAATTGATACAAAGGCCAGTATTCTTCTCTCAGAATTTCTAGGTAATGATTTAAGTAAAATTTCAAATGAGCTGGATAAATTAAGCATCAATATACCGCAGGGAAACACTATTACAGCTGACGATATCGAGAAAAATATTGGTATTTCAAAAGACTTCAACAACTTTGAATTACAAAATGCATTGGGTAAAAAAGATGTTGTAAAGGCAAATCAGATCATAAATTACTTCTCAACAAACGAGAAAAACAATCCGATTTACGTCACAATTGCCCTACTTCACTCCTATTTTTCAAAAATTTTAAAATTTCATTTCTTAAAAAACAAGACCAATGATAAAATTACGGCTTCTGCTCTCGGCGTCAATCCATTCTTTGTAAAAGACTACAAATCAGCAGCAAGACTATACAACCCGAAGAAACTTGTTTCAATTATAAACCTTCTGAGGGAGTACGATTTAAAATCAAAAGGCATTGGGAATGTTAGCTCAAAAAATGGGGATCTTCTAAAGGAATTAATATTCAAAACACTTCATTAGCAATTTATAAACAAATCTATTATCTTTAAAATTATATTTCGTTTAATCTAATTGGGTTATTTCATGGCGAATAGAACATATTATTAGTATATTAGTGTAAAATAATCATTCGTCCATCATCAAAGAATTTGTATTTAACTATGAAATCAATTTTTACTCTTTCTTTTCTACTTGTTATATTATTTGGACCAAACATAAGCTTTGGCCAGGATGGTGCCCCCCCTGTAGCGAAGAATGATTCTGTTTCTATAAATAACAAAACACTAGTTGATGAGGTTAATTATATCGAAATCGTATTTCTTGAAAATGATATTTATTCGTCTTCAACATTAGATTTCTCGCAAACAAAAATTCTTCGTCAAAACGATCAAGCCGGAAAAGCTTATCTGATTGAAAACAACTCATTAATAGTTTTTTACCCATATGAAGACAGCTTTGGTGTCGATACCGTATTCTACGAAATTTGCAATAATCGAAGCCAATGTAGTCAGGCTTATATTTTAGTCGATGTTAAAAATCCTAATAACGTAGATTTACTAATTCCTAACGCTTTTTCACCTGACGGTGATAATATCAATGACAAATTCTACATTAAAGGTATAGAGAATTATCCTGTTAATGAATTCATCGTATTTTCGAGATGGGGTTCTAAAGTCTTCGATAAAAGCAATTACTCGAATGATGAAGCTTGGGACGGAAGCTATAGTAAAACTGGTGTTAAGTTAGGACCTGGAGACAAACTACCTCCCGGAACATATTTCTTCAAACTTATCATCAAGGATAAAAAGTACCTTAAGAGTGGCTATATCGTCATAAAGAAATAAGTGCGTCTTTTTCCAAATTGGTTATCAAAACCTTATGAATTCAGATAGCCCTAATACCACTATGTTTTTTCAACAAACAATCTACTCAAGATTATAAGTGAATGGATAAGCAGCGACATATCATCAGCATTTTTATTTTGACAACATTGATATGTCTTTTTTCTTTTTGCACGAAACTATCAGCTCAGGAAAACATTCTATTTTCAAATTACAATCACAACAAACTATTTCTAAACCCTGCATATTCAGGCAGCAATCCTTATATGGAAATAGCAATGGGCTACCATAAACAATGGACTGGAATAGATGGCGCACCCAAATCGGCAATACTATCTGCTCACGCACCATTAAACAATAGTCAGGTTGGTTTAGGGGCCATGTTATACAGTAATAAAATTGGGATCTTAAATGAAACTGGATTCTTTGCGAACTACGCCTACAAAATTAATATGCCAAAGGATCGCGTATTCTCTTTCGGATTTCAGGCAGGGCTGGTTAACAAAGAAGTTCGATGGTCAGAGGTAACCACCTATGACCCTAATTTTAATGGAGATGATCCAAGTATACCTAACATGAATGTGAGTAGTATTGCTCCAAATTTTGGTATAGGAGCCTATTACAATACACCTAAATTCCATATTGGACTCTCGGCTCCTCGCCTTTTGCAGAACGCTTATCCTCATGAAAAAGGTTTGAGCAAGTCTATTAATTTTGAATTCAATGACATCTACTTTTATTTAAATTCTGGTGTTCTGATCAATATTAATTCTGAAATTCAAGCCTCCCCATCAGTACTGTTTTTTTCTTCCTTAAACTCAATAACCAATTATAGCTTCAATCTTAATCTTAGTCATATAAACGGTATTTCTGCTGGAGGAAGCTTTCGGTCTGAGAAGTATTGGGCAATTAATATGGGCTATGAATTCGACTCCACACTAGGCATATCCTACTCCTTTGAAAATAGTCTTGACAAACTAAAAAAAGGCGATCATACAAGCCATGAAATTTTCATAACTTATAAAATTTCTTTGAAGAAAAGTAGCTATACATCACCTAGATATTTCTAAAGTTGTGTATTTTGCATCCTGTACAGGTTCAAAACTTGTTTCATTCAGACGATTAGAATTTAAACCGTCAACTATAACTGACTAGATATTTAAACTATGTATAAAAAATTGCTAACAACAATTTTTGTTGCCCTTATATTGTTCATAACTCAGACATCAGCTTACGCACAGAACAAAAACCTTGAGAAAGGTCAACGATTCTTTGCGAAAAAGGAGTATAAACTTGCTATTCCCTTCCTGAAGAAATATTCTCTAAATCATAAGGATAAAGCAGTTAAAAGAGATCTATTCCTTTGTTATTTAGAAACTCAGCAAGATAATGAGGCTCTGAAACTTGTAAAAAGGATGATTAAAAATCCCGAGGCAGAAGCAGTTGACTTCCTTAATTATGCTAATTTATTAAAGAAGTTACATAACTACCAAGAAGCAAAAGAATGGTATACTAAATACAGTAAACTTAATCCATCTGATAAAATTGCAAAACAACACATTCAAGCTTGTAATATTATTAATGAAATCAAAGATGACAGTTTGTATATTGCAAAGCCTCTAAATATAAACACATCGCAAACTGATTATGCAACATCTTTTTATAAAGATGGCTTGGTTTTAGTTTCTGGTCGATCTAATAAGCAATCTAAACAAATAAATAGAGAGACTAGAGATCACTACTTCAACCTTTATTTTTCAAAGAAGATTGGGACTACCTACTCTATTCCTAAGTTATTATCCGAGGAACTCAATTCAAAATATCACGAAGGGTCTGCTTGCTTTTCTTCGAATGAAAAATTCATCTATTTTTCAAGAAACAAAGGAACTGCTGACTTAAATGGTCAGGCAAGATTACATATTTATATGTCACGTTTTAACAATGGAAAATGGGATAAGCCAGAATTATTTTTACATGCTAGTGATGATTATTCAACTGGACATCCTTCTATCTCAAAAGAGGGTAAACTTTTGTTCTTCATTTCAAATATGCCTGGAGGATATGGTGGTACAGATATTTATTATTGCAGAAAAAAAGGCTTCTCTTGGGGGCCACCAATCAACTTAGGTCCTAGTATTAATACATCGAGTAACGAGATGTTTCCTTATATCGGTGAAGATCAAAACCTGTACTTCGCATCGAGTGGACACGTTGGCTTTGGTGGCTTAGATATATTTAAATCTAGCTTTGAACAGAACCACTGGAATTACCCGGTAAACATTGGATACCCATTTAATTCAGATAAAGATGATTTCGCATACATCTTCGATCACAAGAAAAAAATGGGCTATTTCTCATCAAATAGAAATGATAGTGATGATATCTTTGAGTTCAAAAGTAATCCAGCAAAACTGAAAATACTTAGCGGTCAAATATCAAAACTTAGACCCAAAGAACCTATAGACAGTGTCACTGTATTTCTTGTGGACAAGAATCTTATTTTAGATAAGACGTATACAGATCCTTCAGGAAACTTTAGTTTCGATATTTTCAAGGATAAAAAATATAGTTTGGTTATTCAAAAACCAGATTTTAAAATGAAACGTGTTCTATATTTCCCTCAAAATTTAGTTAAGAACAGAAATATAAAAATCAGATTAGAAGAATCTCCATGGGCAAATATAAAAGCCTTTGTTAAGAATCAATTCTCATCAAATCCTATTGAAAATGCAAAAGTTGAAGTCGTTAATAAAACGTACAAACTATCAACCTATTACAATACAGACTCCAATGGGAATTTCTCTTTGGATATAGATACTGGAAATTACTACGATCTAATCGTTTCAAAACCTGGGTATTTTACAACAGTTCTTACAAACTATATGTACGATGAGATTCAATCTATCGATCTAATTAAAACTAAAAGAAACCAAACGATCGAATTACAAACATCTACCTTTCCAAATCAAGGTTGGTTATTAAGCGAGATAACAAAAGGAGAATTGAATAATGTGATAGAGATCTTAAATCATAATCCTGATGTTCTTATCGAGGTTAGAGCCAGTACTAAAATTGATAATGGTAACAGAAAGAATAAAGAACTTTGTTTAAAAAGAGCAACTGAAGCTATGAATTATCTAATTACTCAAGGAATTACTGCCAATCGAATCAAAATTAATGCAGTTGGGTTTAACACAAGAAGCGCTACAATTGTTGTAAAACTAGTTGAGTCATTCTAGATCATCAATAAACTTTTATCCTGGCTATATTTATATATAGCTATCACAATTACACAGTATATTATGACCATATTAATCATAGCTATTACAGTAATCATCTCAATTACTGCTTTTAATAAAACAGAATTACTTTACCGATACCAGTTCAATGCCTACCAGATAGTGAAGCGTGGACAATGGTATAGAATTCTAACTCATGGTTTTCTTCATGCCAATTGGAATCACTTATTGGTGAATATGATTGTTCTATTCTTCTTTGGAGGAGCTCTTGAGAA